>JAKBKR010000189.1 GCA_021832495.1 bacterium
CCCCTTGCGGGATCGCAACCATCTACTTGACGGAGCCCGACCGGGGTCCTGACCTGTGTCTTGAGGAGGGTTTCAACAGCTAATGGGAAAAAATGTAAACATGCCAGAATCCATCCATGGGATAGCAAGTACCGAGGCGAGAACCAAGCCCGGTGCGATGACCAAGCATGAAGTCCACGCCTGACGGGGAATGGATCGATGGGGGTCGGGATCAGACCTTACTCCCCCTTGGCGCAGATAGCTTCCAAGCAAAGGACCAAGGAAGGGAAACGGCCGCTGGATCCGACTTCCAATTTCCTAGTCTATCAGAGTTCTTTACGCCTTGCCATGGCTTCGCATGGTTCGCCGTGGGAATACCCTGGACAGTGGTTGATTCCCTGCCCGGGATCCCCGTGACCTCAGGCAGTCTTGACGGCTTCGGCGACCTTGGAGAGCTCGACGAGCGCTCCGGAAGTCTCGGTGTCGTGGTTGACCACGGCCACCAGCAGGGCCTTCTTGCCACTGCCGACGATGATCGTCTTGGAATCGTTCCCTTCGACGATGATATGGCTGGGCGGGGAACGGTTGAGCTCGGTGTTGGCGGTGGCGGCGGCCCCAAGGATCGTGGCGCACATGATCGCGAAGGTCTCCGTGTACACCCCCGTCGGGACATCCGCCGACAGGACGAGCCCGTCCCGGGAGATGAGGGCGGCGGCGATGGCCCCGATGCGAGTCTTAAGGTTCTTCACGACTTCGTTCACGTCCTCTCCGACCACCTCAGTTCACCCCGATTCCTTCAAGCTGCCTGGATACGAAAAACGCAGGCATCATTACCATTGCCAACACATTCTTCCTCAAGACAGTTGACCCGGGTAGAACTCTTACGTTCATAAAGCTCACGGAGCATCCCGCGCAGTCTGTGACACGAGACCCCCTGCCCTTCCGCCGCTTCGATGCTCCCCTTGACGACCACCCGGTCCGAGCGGAATTCCACGGACTCCACCCAGCCGAGGCCGACCATGGCCTCGGTGGCGAGCGTGAAGTAGCGCTCGGGGTCCTTGAGAGCCTGGGTGGCGATCTCGGCGCCCAGGATCGCGCCCTCTCGGGCGAAGAGCCCGTGGCAAGCGCTGGCCATCACCGACTCGTAGAGTTCCCGGATCTTGATCAGGGCTGCCTGATCGATCTTGACCTCCCGCATCGGTTCTTTATCACGGAGAGACAGTCCCCTTTATAAACTCGTAGCCGGAGTGTCGCCGAACAAACGTCCGGAACGCCTTTCCCGGGCGGTCACCCCTTCTGGAGGGCGAGCAGGTCCTCGGTCGATATCTTCCCGCCTTTCTTGATGCGGGCGAAGAGGTCGTCCTCTTTGGGGGCCTCTTCCGTGGCGCTCTCGCCCGCCGCCTTGCGCTTCGCGGCGAAGAGGAGCTTCTCGATGTCCCGGACCTCCTCGATGGCGGCGATGTGCAGCTTGTGCTCCTCGTCGCTAGCGTTCTTGACGGCCGTGATCTTGACCTGCATCTCGTCGAGCTGCCGGCGCATCCCGTCGACCGCCTCGTAGAGCTTGCCCATCTCCTCGTGGTTCTTCTGGGCCGCCAGGGCGGATTCCTCGACCTCCTTGTGGTACTTCTCCGCGAGGGTGCGGGCCTCCTCGAGCTCCTTGGTCAGGGCGAGGATCTCGGGGTCCTTCCGGAAGCGTTCCTCCTGGGACTTGATCTCCCGTTGGATGCGCTGCATCTCCGCGATGAGGCGTTCCTCGGCCTCCTTGGAGAGGCTGCTCGTCATGTGCTTGAACTCGAGGTCCTTCAGGAGCCGCCAGAGGGAGACGTTGCCCTTCTTCACGTCGGCGGCCTTGCGCTTCTCGTGGAGCTTCTCCGTGAGGTGCCCGACCTTCTGGTTCCATTCCTCCCGGTTCTTCTTCGCCTCGCGGACGGCATCGTTGAGCCCGTCGCGCTCGTTGCGTCGGGCCCAGGCCTCGTCGCTCTTGTCGCGCATCTCGCGGATCACGGCCCCCCGCTGGTCCATGAGGGTGCGGACCTCGGTGTTCAGGGTGTCGCGGCGGGCCCGATGTGCATCGGCCCGGGCGTTCGCCTCGGCCCGCCGCTTCTCGAGTTCGTCCACGTCGTTCGAGGGGGGAGGGGGTTCCATCTAAAGAATACCCCCGTCCGCCATCCGAGCGACCCAGGGGACTTCGCGCATGTGCGCCGGCATAGTCTTCCCGTACCTTTCCAGGGTTCCTCTTGAAGTTTTTGGTCCTCCGGCACGGGTCGCTTCCGCTGGAGGCACAGGAGATATCTACTTCCCCGGGATATTGCGCCTCGCAATATGCCAGAGGAGGACGTCGGGCGGATCTACGGTGATGTGGGCGTCGGCCAGTTCAAGGTCGCGCTCACGACACCGGTCGAGCGGGGCGAGTACATCGTCGTCGAGGACGACACCCATCACCGGGTGCTCTGCCAGCTCTCCCAGCTCGAGCGCAAGAGCGACCCCGGGGCCGAGCGTACGCTCGAGCACATCGCCCCCGGGAACGGCATCCATCTCGCCGACGCGCTCTTCGGTAAGGCGAACGTCGTGGGCTTCCGGGAGAAC
The DNA here is from genome assembly GCA_021832495.1 of bacterium. Lineage (GTDB taxonomy): Archaea > Thermoplasmatota > Thermoplasmata > Lutacidiplasmatales > UBA184 > JAJYEA01. Next base: position 2,566 of record JAKBKR010000189.1, read on the forward strand.
GGCATCGTCGCGGTCCCGCAGCTGCCCTTCAAGCCGGGCACCGAGGTCCATCGGGCCGACGAATCCCTCATCGCCGATGTCATGGGGCTCCGGGAGAACGGGAAGACCGGAGCGTACGTCGGGCTCCTCCGGGGACATTCCCTCCGGGTCGAGCTCGACATCAACCAGCTCGTCCAACGCCATCTGAGCGTGCTGGCGAAGACCGGGGGCGGGAAGAGCTACCTCGTCGGCGTCCTGCTGGAGGAGTTCATGAAGCACGACGTCACCTGCATCATCATCGACCCCCACGGCGAGTACGGGAGCCTCCGGTTCAAGTCGGACAAGATGCGCAACGCCGAGCGATACGGGGTGGAGGCCCGGGGGTTCCGGGACAAGATCTTGGAGTTCTCCCCCGACACGACGCTGAACCGGGATGCCAAACCCCTCACCTTCTCGCTGCGGAACCTCGATGCGCGGGAACTCCTGACCTTCATGGGGTCCACGAACGTCCGGGGCTATGTGGCGCCGCTCAAAGGCATCATCGAGGCGGCGGCCCAGGCGAACGCCGAGTACACCCTCAAGGACCTGATCCGCATCGCGCACGCCCGGGCCGCCGAGGACGGGAATCCCACTTTCGAATCGCTGGCCGAGAAGCTCGAGTACCTGGAGGAGACGAAGCTGCTCGCCCCGGTGGGCACCTCCCTCCACGAACTGGTCGTCCAAGGCAAGATGACCATCGTGAACCTCCGAGGGGTCGCTCCCGACGTTCAGGAGCTCGTGGTGACCCGGATCCTCTCCACGTTCTTCGAGCAACGCAAGCGGGGGAAGATCCCCCCGCTCTTCCTCGTGATCGAGGAGGCCCACAACTTCTGCCCGCAGCAGGGTCAGGCGATGTCCTCGCGGATACTGAAGACCGTGGCGAGCGAGGGTCGGAAGTTCGGGCTCGGGCTCTGCATCGTGAGCCAGCGTCCCGCCCGGGTGGACAAGAACGTGCTCTCCCAATGCGCGACGCAGCTCATCCTTCAGGTCACGAACCCGCTTGACGTCCGCGCCATCGCCCAATCCATTGAAGGGTTGACCGACGGGATGACGGACATGATCCAAGGCCTGCCCGTTGGGACCTGCCTCGTGAGCGGGGCCGGGTTCCACACCCCGCTCTTTTGCGATGTGCGCACCCGGGCGAGCCGCCACGGCGGCGAGTCCGTCAATGTGATCCCCACCTGATCCGTTCTCGCCTTGGACGGGGCGGGGCGATCTAACGATCCGGGCCACACCTTCCCTGCGACCGCCTGGAGTTAGCGCAACATCGTACCGGAGTACAAGGCCTCCCCGGCTTTGTTAAAAGATCGCCTCCATAGGTCGAACTATTTACAGAACCCCCGAACCGTTTACACGAAGGACGGGGCGATTCTCTGTCGGGTGAGTCAGAAGACGTTGAACGGCGACTCCGTCCTCCCAAGTATGTCACGACTCTCCTTGGGATAAACTCCCTGAAGGTAGGTCTTCGTTTCAATAGGGTCGAAAATCTTGAATGGAACGCTCCAAGAACCTAGATGCTTTGGCTTTACCTTATAATATTTTTCCGCACCCTCCCTGTAGTTGGGAATGCTCTCCGATTTGACCACAATCAAAGGGTCGAGGCTTGACGTTTCATAGAGCCGGTCCGCCAAAGCAATCATTGACTCTATGTCGCCTAGGGCACCCATGCTCTCAGTTGGTATCGATACAACCATGTTCCGAAAGATGTCCAAAACCTCTCGGGTTCCTCTCATCAGAGGTCTTTTTTTGAGTGCCCTTTCAAACTCATCCCAAGCCCTCTGAGATGTTGCCGCCATGACGGTATTTTCAGGGAGACATGCGGTCACCTCAATGAGAACATTCAAGATGAAATGGTAACAGTTCGTTACTTTAAACGCGCTCGGGCTGCGGTCATATGGCTGGAGGAAAGTCTCCGTGAAAAATGTCTTCGGTAGTACCAAAATGAGTTTCCGTGCCCCATCTCCTTGATGGCCGGACTCGTTCATTCTGGGTACGCGGTCTATAGTTTGCGGGGCCGGAGCAAGTAGGCCGCGGGGTCTCCCTGAATCTTCTCGACGTGGTAGGTCGGCTGGGAGTGGTACTCCGAGGTCTTAAGAATCACAAGATCGTCATCAGATGCACCGGCTTTGACCGCCGCCTCGCGTGCCCTTCCTTGAAGGATTTTCACCTTCCGGATTCGGATGTCCGAGTATTCTTTTACCATGTCCATCAATGAAATAGGACATACATACGATATTAAGTCTTTGCCCAACAAGGCGGCTTTGAAACAAGACCCAATCTGACCCCCTAGTTCTGTTTCACCTCGGCGAGTTTTGTTTCAAGTACGAAATTGGGGGCAATCCCATTCTCAAACATCTCGTGGATCACCACGGACAGGTTGTAGCAGATGAGCTTGCACAGGACTTCGTTGACCTGGGCGGTGGTCGTCCGTGACCTGATGAACTCCCCGAACTTCCGCTTGAGGGCGCTGAACACGGA
>JAKBKR010000190.1 GCA_021832495.1 bacterium
CGTTCGAGTACAAGTGGGGCGGCGGGCTTGCGAGCGCGCTCAGGGTCCCGTCCCCAAAGTTCCAGTAATAGGTGTACGGGGGAGATCCTCCCGTGACGTTACCCCAGACGGTCACGGTCAAAGGTGCCGTCCCGGTGATAGGGCTCACGCCCAAGGAGAGTTGGAGCGGGAGGATCGAAGGTTGGACGGTCACAGTGATGCCATGCGTGGCGGAGTTCCCGATAGAATCGTGCACGGTCAGGGTGACCGTGTACCCCCCGGAGGCGTTGTAGGTATGCGTCGGGTCTTGGAGCGGGGAAAGGGATGAGGCATCCCCGAAGTTCCAAGAAAAGGTGTACGGAGGGACCCCACCGGTGGCCTGCCCGTTGAAAGATACCGTTAACGGTGCGGGCCCCGAAAGGGGTGTTGCCTTCGCCACGGCCATGAGCGGGGTGAGGGGGGGCAGTCCATACAGCCACGTCTGGTTGCTTTCCATGGGATTGGCCCGCCCCCCGAAGAGGAGGAAGCCGGAACCCCCCGTGTCATTGACCAGGGACGCCCCATAGAGTGCGGGTGGGGAGAGGGCCAATCCCGAGGTGAGGTTGGTCCACGTTCCGGTCCCGAGGGTCCAGGTATCGTTCAGGGGATGACCGGACGAGGACTCCCCACCGTAAAGTATCAATTGGCTTGACGTGCCGTCCCAGCCCATCGCAGGGGCGCTGCGGGAGGCTGGCGATAGGGTCTCGGTGAGGGGAGACCAGGAGCCACCGTGGAACTCCCAGGTGTCGTTCCGCGTTTGGGCGCATGTGACCGAAGCGCATCCCCCAAAGAGCACCAGACCCCCGAGCAAGGGATCGTACGCCATTGCCGCGCTGCTCCTCGCCGGAGGAGAGAGGGCGAGCTTCGGCCCGAGGTCCGTCCAATTCCCGCCGGAGTAGGTCCAAGTGTCGTTGAGGGTTGCCGTCCCGTTGTACCCCCCGAAGAGAACCACATAGTTGTCGAGCGCATCATAGGCCATGGTGGCTGAAGTACGGGGGCTGGGGCTGACGAGAGGGAATAGTTCTGTCCACTGTCCCGCGGTGTACTTCCATGTCTGGTCCGTGCTCCCGGAAAAGTAGAGGACGTAGCCGTCCTTTGTGTCGTAGGTCATGGCCCCCCATCCCGAGGGCCCCGGAGAGGTGACCAAAGACGGTGTCCGGTTTGTCCAAGCGCCGGCATGGAACGTCCAGGTGTCGCCCTCGATCCCGCTCGAGAGGCAGCAACCGCCGAAGAGAAGGACATTGCCATCCGCGGCATCGTAGACCATACCCCCGGGGGTACGGGCAGAGGGACTGGAAGGCAGGGCCGGGGTGAGGTTACCCCAGGTAGGGTTCAATGTCAACGGACCAGGTCGTGCCTCCGTAATCTTCCCAAGGGGGGTCCCCACGGTGCTCACGGATCCTCCGACCGGCGGATGGCTATGGGAGCCCCCGGTCGGGAAAGCCGGTGCATAGAGGTTACCCAAGAACAAGAGCCCGGACAAGGCAAGTATAGCAAACCACCGTCCTGGCTCTAGGCCGGGCATCGACCTCCACTTCCCCTGCCTTTGGGTCGCCCTCATGTGGGAGGAACTCCGGGGGGTGGTGGAGGGGGAACGGAGAACGTGGGTGGCGGGGATGGTGCCGTTGGTTGGTTGACCGCAGGGCTCGGAGGAGAGGAAAGGGGTGCCGGGCCTTTTCCTGGTCGCCACCGCCAGTAAGCAAGCAAGAGGATCCCGGCGGCAGCGGCTATCGCCACACCAAGGAGGACGATCTCCCATAGGGAGTTCCCAGTTCCGCTGCCCCCGCCCGAGCCGGTTGGCGTGCCGGTTCCGGAAGGCGTTTTGGCGACCACGAGTGTCGTGTTCTCGAACGCCGGGACACCGAAGGCATCACGGACCTCAAGGGAGACCGGGTAGCTCCCCGCAGCGAGCGTGCAGTGCACAGGGTTGGCATTGGTCGCAAGGCAACCGGTGGGGAGTTGGGGCCAAGAGATGAGGTACGGAGCCATCCCGCCCGAGACGATGCCCGTGAGAAGGAAGGGTTGCCCCGCCACGGGGGAACTCCCGATGGCGAGCGCCACGGACGGGTCCGGGAACACGACCAGCGGGATTGTCGGGCTCAGGACCGAGCGCCCCGCCGTATCCCGGACCGTGACGGAAATGGCGTATGTCCCGGGCGTCGTGGGGGAGCAAGAGATGCGGGAAGCATTCTGCGATAGGCATCCCGAGGGAAGGCCCGACCAATTGTACGTATAGGGGCCTTTTCCACCCCCGGCCTCGACGAGCAAGGTGGTGGGGAAGGAAGGGTCGACAGTCCCAAGTGTCGCAAGCGGGCGGTCCACCCAAAGCCCCCCGACGCTGGAAGAACCAGACGTGGGTGCCAGAACGCGGAGCACCACGCTCGGCCCAGTCACCGTGTGGAGGTCGGCATCCATGGCCGTGAGGGAGATCGTATAGCTACCGGGAGTGGGGTTCGGGCACGTCAGGGAGTACGTCCCCGCCGTACCCGCGGTGCAACCTGCCGGCAGGCCGTTCCAGGTGACGGTGACCGGGGTGGGGGAACTTGCGGTCGCCGTGATGTTGACGGTGGCTCCCGGACCGGCTGGGTTGGGCGTGACGACCGGGGTGCTCACCTGGATCAAGGGGACATCATTTACAAGGAGGTTCAGGAGGGGGCGGGAAGAAGTACCAGTATTGACCAGCGTGGTGACGATCAGGTACGAGCCTTGCTCGACCCCGGCCAGCGACGCTATGTCCCCCGTGTAGGTGAAGGGGGTTTGGAGACGACCATCCGAGAGGTTCTCGATGGTGTAGCCATATCGGTACCCGATCACACCGTAAAAGGCCCCGTTGAAGCCTACCACTTGGACGGAGACAGGATTCCCAGGAAGGTCCCGAGACAATAGCGCAGAACCGCTCCCCGCGTCGAACACGGTGACCCGCTCACCGCTCGAGGAGATCTCAAGCAGCGCAAAGGTTCCCGAAGCGTTCCTCACGGCCCCGAGCGATGCGGCATGGTACCCCACATCGAGCGGGACCGGAATGCCATTCCCGGAGGTCAGGTTGAGGAGACCTTGGGCACCGGACGGGGTAAGGTAGGACACGTCGCCCGTCGTGCAATCGAGCCCCTGCAGGGCCTCTATCGATGCCACGGTCCGGTTGGTAACCAGGCTAGATCCGGTGCTGCTCAGTCGCCAAAGTTGAACGTATTGCCCGGGAGCACCGAACGAGGGGCCGATGAGTGCAGCGACCTCGGCACCACCACCGCAAGGGGCCGACACAAAGCTCTGCGCCACCCCCGTTTGCGTAAGGTTGCTCGGAGTGCTCCAAGCGCCGGTGGTCGCATTGTAGTAATCCGCCTGCAGGGCGGCGGTGCGGATGCCCGCAGGGCCGCCTTGGATCTGGGCGGGAACGATGGCCTGCCACAGCCCGAGCTCGGTCCCGTTCGACAAATTCTGGAGGAGAGGATGGAGCAACACCTGCGTGGCGGCCGAAGGCGGGGGTGGGAGGGAGGAGAGGGTTCGGGTGGCCGTGTTGAGATCGTACCCCTCGATCGAAGTTCCAACGGCTTCGCTCTTGTTCACGTCGTCTGTCATGTACAAGAAGGAGGCCCCGTCCGCCGAAGGAGCCAGAGAGAGAGAGGTATACGGGAACACATCCTGGAGGGCGGGGCCGGACCAACTCCCGTTGGCCCACACCGGAGAGTCGTAACCGGTGACGTTCCAATATCGGGGAAGGAGGGAAACGATCGTCTTCGGGGCCGGATGAGCGGCGGGCCGTTGTAAGGGGACGAGCCCCGAGGGCGTCCATTGCCAGATGATCCCGGAGTAGAGCATGAGGGTGTACCCGAACGGCCCGAAAGTAGCGCTCATGAACAGCTGTCCCGACAGCACGAACTTCGAGAGATACATCTGGTTGTTTGACACCGTGAACTGGGCCGTGATCCCCACGTCCCCTCCCCCGGATACGGAGGCGATTGCGACCGCGGCAGTGAGCACTACCTCAAGCGTCAGACCGATCCCGAAGATGAATGCCTTGAGCATGATGCCAAGTCCCAGAATGTCGTCGGACCTCGACGTATTGGGGGCAAAGACGAACGTGAACGAGAGATTCGTCTTCACGGTGATGGTGACGTAGATGCCCACCCCGGGGACCCCGTTCTGCGGTGGCGCATAGCCCTCGATCGGGACCACGAAGGACACGCTACCCTTGACCTGCAAGCTGACGTTGAAGTAGACGAAATCCACCGAGTCGGTGGTGCCGTTCACCTTCCAAGTGCCCGTGACATCCAGTCTCAGGGCGATCGAAAAGGTCTCGCTGGAGGCCGCGTTGTTCGACGGCCCGGACTGCGGCATATCGTTGAACGGGTCATCATCCGAAGGGAAGGGAGAGGGGGGTGGATGGGTCTTGTAGGTGCCGGACACGAAGCCCCCCAGGGTGATGTACCCGTTCGAAAGGTAGTTGACGTAGAGGCCGAAATCGGGTAGCACCTTGAACGAGCCATTGGTCGTATTGATGAAGGGGGGGACGGTCACGTTGAAAGCGTTCAGGAGCTGGAGAAGGTCGACCTCCCGACCCAGGCCATACATGGCGTACCACTTCCCCCCACTCGAGGAACTCGCATCCGGATGGGGGGTCGGGGCCTTTCCCCCCGGGCCTTGGGCGTTCGTGGGACCTCCCCCCAAGAAATCCGTCAACCACGACGGAGTGTCGATGATCCCCAGATTGTAATTCTCCGAAAGCGTGCCAACTGACCCATGTCGATGGAGACCGTCCAGGCGCCATTGGTGCCCTTCGGGGGGGAAAATGTGTACGTTGCGCCTCCGATCGTACCGGTGACGGACGTGGCCGATTGGTTGTTGTCCTCGGCATATACCCCGAGAGTATTCTGGACGGAGATTCCATGCAGGAAGTACCCCCCATAATGACTCACGACACAGACGAAATTCCCCGAGTTTGGACAGAGCGTCGATATCTCGAGGCGGACGGAGGCATTCGTGTCGTTCTTGTCGGTGACCGTGAGCGTCGCTGTGAAGATGGCCGTGGCATTG
>JAKBKR010000003.1 GCA_021832495.1 bacterium
TCTGGAGTCCCGGTATCCCTGTCCGCGAATGTGGTGGGCGGGACGGGACCGTTCCTCTTTGCCTGGTCCATCAACGGGAAGTTGGTAAGTTCCGCAACAGGGTCGGTCTTTGACTGGGTCCCTGGGGCAGCCATTGGAACCACAACCATTAGCGTTACCGTGGGAGATTCCCACAACATAACTGCATCCCGTAGCGAACAGGTCTCGATCGTCTCCGCTGTGTCCGTCTCTGTAACCTCCCAGAGTTCGAGCCTGGATGTTGGGCAGAACCTATCGTTCAAGGCCGCCATTTCCGGGGGGGCAGCTCCCTTCGACATCACTTGGCTCTTGAATGGGAACCCGATCGCCGGTGTTACGGGTCCGTCGTACCTGTTCCACCCCTCTTCGGCCGGAGTGTTCAGCATCACCGCCCGGGTCACTGACGCCTTGGGAGGAACATCCACAAGCCTTCCGCTTCAGATATCCGTCGCCTCGGACCCCGCCGTACAACTGTCTGTCACCGCTTCGACCATCCACACCGGCCAGTCGACCACACTCACCTCCATTGTCGATTTTGGAATCGGACCGTTCACTTGGGCATGGTTCCTCAATGGGACCCTCATTCCCGGGGCTAACGGAGCGGTGTACAATTTCACCCCCCAGGGCGTCGGCACGTATTCCTTCACGGTCCAGGTGACGGACAAGACCGGGATGAGGGTGTCTAGCAATGTGGTGACGGTGGGGGTCACCCCCCCCTCCACCACCCCGGGTGGCAAGCCGGGAACATCTTTCCCGTGGTGGCTCCTGCTCGTGGCCATCGCCGTGGTGCTTGGGATGGTCGTGCTCGTCGTCTTGGCCCGAAGGCGGAGGGTGTCCCGACAGGAACGTGGCGCAGAAGTCCCCTCTGCATACGAAACGGCCAGCGGAGGACCCACCCTGGCGACTCTGACTCCAGCCGAAGGTGCGGCGTTGCCCCTATCTACGGATGTGCCCCTTCCTCCCGCCATCTCGAGCTCTGAGCCGGTAACCGTGAACCCCACGGTAGGCCCGGCTCAGGCCGAGGTGCCGCACGAGCTCGACTCGACGTTGGAGAAGCTCGACGAGCACCTGAATCCCGCTCCTCCAGCATCTGATGAGGAGGCGGACAAGGCGGTCGCCGAGATTGTCTTGGGCGCACCCGCACCGGAAGAGACCGCTCCTGCGATGGAAGGACGGCGTTGCTTCATCTGTGGGAACCTTCTCGAAGGGGACTTCTGCCCCGTGTGCTTGATGCACTGGGACCCGGTCGAGTGAACCGGCGGCGGCGCTGCCCATACCCGCAGCCCCTCGTCTTTATCTCGGCCGGCCCCTCCAAGTGACCCGTGGAATCGACCCGGTTGCAACTTGGGGTGCGCTCGCTCGACACACTCCTGGGAGGAGGCATCGACCTTGCCAGTGTCACTGAGTTCTACGGAGAGGGGGGGGCGGGCAAGACCAATCTGTGCCTCCAGCTCGTCTGCGAGGTGGCTCGCCAAGGGCGGTGGACCCTCTACATGGATACGGAAGGGGTGTCCATAGATCGCTTGCTTCAGATCGCCGAGGCCCGCCAATTGAACGCATCCCAGGTTCTGGGCCGCCTCCTGATCGACACGCCCACGACCCTCGAACAGCAGGAGACGGTGGTCGAGCGGGCGGCCGGGATGATGAGGGAGCGCGCCGGGAAGTTGGGGCTCGTCGTGGTGGACTCCATCGCCACCCTCTATCGCCTGGCACTCGGCCAGGCCGAAGAAGAGGCGGCCCGCCAGTCGCTATCTGCGCAGGTGGCGACCCTGCTCCATGCCGCGCTCGAGACATCCCTCCCGGTCGTAATCACGAATCAAGTGTGGCGGGACATCCATTCCTCGACCTTTGAGCCGATCGGAGGGTCGTTCCTCAACCATGTGGCGAAGACCATCGTCCGGATCGACCGCCTCAAAGATGGATGGCGTCGGGCAACCCTGATGAAACACCGCTCGCAACCCGAAGGAGGCACTGCGGACTTCCGTATCACCCAAAGGGGATTGGAATAGGTAAAGGTAGGGTTGATCAGGCCCGGGCCTTTCGCCCCGACGCTTCCCGTTTGAAGGTCCCGAAGTCCTCCACTTGGGAGAGCACGGTGCCCGGAAACACGGGACCTTCCGTGCATACATGGTACGGCCCGAAAGCGCATGCATCGCAGAGGTTGATAGCACACTTCATCACGCGTTCCAAAGACCCGAAGTAGGGCACACCATGGAAAGTTGCCGCCCGTAGCGCCTTGACCATCATGACCTCGGGTCCACACGTCCACAACGCACTGTAGTGCCCCCGCGCAAGAAGAGAAGGGAGGAGGTCGGTCACGTACCCCTTCTCCCCTTCGGTTCCATCATCGGTCGAGATCATGACCTCGTCCGCGAAGCGCCGAAAGCGTTCCTTGAAAAGGAGTTCGGTCGCTGTGGTCGCACCCAAGGCCACGGAAATGTGCGCCCCCCGCCGTTTCGCCGCCTCCGCAGCAGGCGCCAGTACGGCGGCGCCCGACCCCCCGGCGACAACAAGGATCTTGGAAGGGCTCAGGTCAAAGTGGTTCCCGTACGGGCCCCGGATCCCTAGAAGGTCTCCGCGGTGGACCTCGTTCAGCCGGCGCGAGGCTTCTCCCATGACCTTGATCGTCACCCCTTTCAGGACTTCCCCCTCGGTATACGATAGGGACATGGGGACCTCGTCAACCCCCGGCAACCAGACCATGACAAACTGCCCGGGTAGCGCCGTCGGCTCGTACGGAAAGCGAAGGGTAACGGTTGACGGAGTCTCGCGGACGACCTCCTCAACTTCCACGATCTGCCGCATCCTGACCCGGGAGCAAAGGCATCGTAAATAAGATATGCCTTCACAATGATGCCTCAGGCATGCGGCCCTCCCATCCATGCCATGTGTGTGGGCACGCCACCTTGGCCGAATGTGTCAGTGTCGAGCGAGGGCACATGGGCCCGATCAGCATGCCCTGCATGGGGTGCGGCTGCCGTTGTATCCCCGGTGCGAGGGAAGGACCGGCACGGGAGATCCCAAGGGAACCTCCCCATGGGGTCCCCGCGACCCCCGGACCCGAACGGCTTATCGACCCGGCCGATGACGCCTGAACCTCTGGGTTCACCGGCGGTGTGCCGCCCCTACGCTCTCCGACACTGACTTGAGCCCGTGCTTTGCCAGGATATCTGCCACTCCTCGCGCCAATTGGCCGAAGAGAGGTCCCCCGCCCTCCATCACAGCCGTCCCCACTTCCACAAGGGACGCCCCCGCTAAGAGATACTCGAAGACGTCCTCGGGACGGGATATCCCTCCAATCCCAATGATCGGGATGTGCACGGCCTCGAAGACTTGCCAGACGAATGCGAGCCCTATCGGTTTGATGGCCGGACCGCTGAGGCCACCGGACACATGGGAGAGGATGGGGCGCATCGTCACGGGATCGATTGCCATGCCTCGGAGCGTGTTGATCGCGGATATCGCATCCGCGCCCGCCCGTTCGGCGGCCCGTCCGAGACTTGCGGGGTCCGCCGTGTTCGGTGTGAGCTTGGCCCAGACCGGAAGGCGGACAGCGGACTTCACCGCCCGCACCACCTCGGTCAAGGCCTCGGGGTCCGAGCCGATCTCGCTCCCATACCCCTTCGCGTGCGGACAGGACAGGTTGAGCTCGATGGCGGCTACCCCAAGGGCCTCCATCGCTTGGGATAAGCGGGCAAACTCTTCCGCCGTCCCTCCAAAGACACTTCCGACCACGCAGACCCCTCGGGAGAGGGCGTACCGGACCTCCTCCCCATAGCTCTCAATGCCAGGGTTCGGGAGCCCCATCGCGTTCAGCAACCCCCAGGTCCCAATCTTCTCGATCGTGGGGTTCGGATACCCACTCCGGGGTTCGGAGCCGATCGACTTTGTGACCACGCCCCCGGCACCCCCCTCGTAGGCACGGGTGAGCGAAATCCCGCTCTCTCCCCAGATCCCCGAGGCCAGCAAGATGGGATTGCGGAAATCCACCCCCGTCACCCGGGTCTGAAGAAGGTCCATCGACACCCTTGGGATGCATTCAAATATATATCTTGCCGAATAAACGGATGGCATGAAGCTGGAGCGGTTGACCGAGGAGGCCAAGGAGGCGATCGAAAGAGCCTATGGTTCCGCCCTCGAGCAGCGGCAGCAGGGTGTGGAACCCGCTCATGTCCTTCGAGCGCTCTTGGAGGGGGACAGCGCGGTGCCTGAGATACTCTCCCAATCCGGAGTGAACCTTGAGCAGTTGAAATCCGCGCTCGACAGCTATATCGCCGCTCGACCGACGGCCGACCACGTTGCTCCCGCAGAGCAGTACGTGTCTCGGGATCTTTCCTCCGCCCTGACGGCCGCCGAGAAGATCGCAGACCGTCGTAAGGACTCGTTCGTCTCGGCAACACATCTGCTCCTGGGAATCCTCGAACAGCCCGGGGCCTTGTCACCTCTCTTTGCGAACGCCGGGCTCTCCCAAGAGTCGATCCAACGGGTGATCTCCGCCTTGGAGGCCAGTGAAGGTCCTGTCAACGAGCGCAATCCGGCGAAGGGCAAGGCCCTCCAGAAGTACTCAAAGGACCTCACCACCCTCGCGCGGGAACAGAAGCTCGACCCGGTCATCGGCCGGGATGAGGAGATCCGTCGTGTCATCCAGATCCTCTCCCGCCGGACCAAGAACAATCCTGTCCTCATCGGTGACCCGGGTGTCGGGAAAACCGCAATAGTCGAGGGGCTCGCTCAACGGATCATCGCAGGGGATGTACCGGAAGCCCTCAAGGACAAGACCATCGCCGCCCTCGACATGGGCTCGCTCTTGGCCGGCAGCAAGTTCCGCGGGGAGTTCGAGGAACGGTTGCGAGGTGTCATCCGCGATGTGGAGAGTTCGAACGGCAAGGTCATCCTCTTCATCGACGAAGTGCACACGCTCGTGGGGGCGGGCGCCGTGGAGGGGGGGGCCCTCGATGCCTCCAACATGCTCAAACCGGCCCTTGCCCGCGGCACACTTCGGGCCATCGGAGCCACGACGACCGAGGAGTACCGCAAGCACATCGAAAAGGATGCCGCCCTGGAACGTCGGTTCCAACCCGTCCGGATAGGGGAACCCTCCGTGGCCGACACGATCTCCATTTTGCGAGGGATCAAGGAACGCTACGAGCTCCACCACGGGGTCGTGATCCATGACTCGGCCCTCGTCGCTGCGGCCATGCTCTCAAGCCGTTACATTCCAGACCGGCACCTCCCCGACAAGGCGATCGACGCGATCGACGAGGCGGCCAGTCTGGTCCGCCTCTCCTTGGATTCCCGCCCGGCCGAGATCGACGGGCTCGTTCGCCGGATCCGCCAACTGGAGGTCGAGCGGGTCTCCCTGAAGAAGGAATCCGACGCCGCCAGCCGGGACCGGCTCAAGAGGATCGACCGTGAGCTCTCCAACCTCAAGGAGCAAGAGGGAACGCTCACTGCGCGCTGGAAGCGCGAGAAGGAACGGGTGGACGCAGTCCGAAAAAAGCGCCAAGAGCTCGATGAGGCCCGTCGCGAGGAAACCGAAGCCGAACGCAAGGGGGACCTGGAGGCGGTGGCCCGTCTCCGCTATGGGAAGATCCCCGAGCTCGAAAAGGCGCTCTCCGCCACTACTTCGCCTCCCGATAAGGACCCTTCGGCCTCCCATCTTCTCAAGGAAGAGGTGGATGAAGAGGACGTGGCTGAGGTGATCTCCAAATGGTCCGGCGTGCCGGTGGCCCGCATGTTGACCGGGGAAATGGAGCGCCTGCTGAAGATGGAAGAGGTCCTGAAGGCCGAAGTGGTCGGGCAGGACGAGGCGGTGGAGGCCGTGGCGAGGGCCGTCCGCCGGGCTCGGAGCGGTCTCGCAGACCCGAACCGGCCCATGGGGGTCTTCCTGTTCTTGGGACCCACAGGGGTCGGAAAGACGTACCTGGCCCAACGCCTGGCCAACTTCCTGTTCCACGACCCCCGGTCCATGATTCGGATCGACATGTCCGAGTACATGGAAAAGCACTCGGTGGCCCGCCTCGTGGGAGCCCCCCCGGGATACGTCGGGTTCGAGGAGGGGGGACAACTGACGGAAGCCGTCCGGAGGCGGCCGTACACCGTCTTGTTGCTCGACGAGGTGGAGAAGGCCGCTCCCGAGGTCATGAACATCCTTTTGCAACTGTTCGACGAAGGTCGCCTAACGGACGGGCAAGGACGGACCGTGGATTTCAAGAACACGATCGTGATCATGACGAGCAACCTCGGGACGGAGCTCATCACAGAAAAGATGGCGGAGGAGGACCGGCGCAAGGCGCTCGATCAGCTCCTGCACCGCTTCTTCCGGCCCGAGCTCCTCAATCGCCTGGACGACATCGTGCTCTTCCACTCCTTGGCCGAAGGCGAGGTGCAGCGCATCGCCCGGCTACAGCTCAGTGAGGTCGGGGAGCGCCTGAAAGACCGCCACCTCCAACTCAAGGTTTCCGAGAGCGCGGCGGATCTCATCGCCAAAGCCGGTTTCAGCCCGGAGTTCGGGGCACGCCCACTTCGGCGTACAGTTCAGAGGATGATCGTCGATCCGATCACCGTCAAGATCCTCTCGGGAGAGATTCGCGAGGGTCAGGATATCTCGGTGGATGCGAAGGACGGGACCCTGGTCTTCGCTGTGGGGAAGCCTAAGAAGCTTCCGGCGGCGAACGGATCCGGATCTTGAGGGTCCGTTCGATCTTTCGTACCAAGGCGTCCGAGGGAACGATCGAACCCGATTCGAGCTTGTGGATCACCGAGCTCTTTTCGCTCAGCCGGACACCGAATTGGTCCTGGCTCATCCCCATCGCCTCGCGTGCCTTCCGAATGCGAAGGGGCCAATCGGGTGCCAACTCCATGGGAGGCATCTCCGTGAAGACGTCCTTCTCCTGCCCGCTCGGCCGATGAGCTCCCTTCGAGGCTCCCCCTTTCGAGCCAGACGGAGTGGAAACTGGGACCGTGCGCACGGCTTTCCCAAATCGTGCACAGTCTGGGCAGAGGTGTAGTTCAGCCCCTTCGATCAGCACGAGTGAGATCGCATTCGACTCCTTACCACACATCTCACACAACATGCGTTCCTTCCAAACCCTCCCGTCGCGGATGCACCGCAGGACACCGTCCGAACGTATTAATACGTTGTCAGCGGTGTCATCAACGATCGATGACCGCAATGCTCTCGCAATGGACTGGCTGATGGGGATCACGGAATTCTGCGGCAAGAAGGTCACGCCCATCGGCGTAGGGACGTGGAAGATGGGAGGCGGGGATTCCCCGGACCCGCGTCACGACCTCCGGGATATCGCATCGCTCCGAATGGCCCTCGACCAAGGGGTGAATGTCATTGACACCGCCGAGATGTATGGGAACGGGCACTCGGAAGAGATCGTCCGGGAGGCGATCCGGGGGTATTCCCGGGATGACCTTGTCATTGTCTCGAAGGTCCTGCCGAGCCATCTCACGGAATCGCTCCTCCGCAAATCCCTCGAGCATTCCCTCAAGCGCCTGGGAACGCACTATCTCGACCTTTACCTCATCCATTGGCCACCCGCGGACCTCAACCTCGTCGACGGGGCCCTTCGAACGATGGAGCAATTGGTTACCGAAGGAAAGATCCGGAGCATCGGGGTCAGTAATTTTGACGTCGAAGAGTTACAGCGGGTCCAAAACGCACTCCACCGTGAGCCACTTGTGGCGAACCAGATCGAGTACAGTCTCCTTGACCGAAGTGCGGAGAAGCAAGTCATCCCCTATTGTGAAAAGAACAAGATCATTGTAATGGCCTATACCCCGCTTGCGGATGGGAAAGTGGCCCGCCTGCCCCAAGTTGAGGAGGTTGCCCGTCGAACGGGCCATACCCCTATCCAGGTGGCCCTCAGTTACCTTACCCGTCGTTCGATCCCGATACCAAAGGCAAGCCAACCGAAGCACATGGAGGAGATCCTGGGCACCTTGGGGTGGGAGCTTTCAACGCGAGATTGGCGTGCCCTTTGATCCGGGCAACTTGTGCTTACAGAGAGCCGCTGAGCTCGCGTCTCCTCTAAGTCTTGTTCGGCTTCCCGGATCGAACTTTTCATAGGCTGAGCCCCAGCCTCAACGGCGATTTTGGACCTAGGGTTCCCACGGTGTGGGAATGGCGGACCAGTGATGCTGCGCCCGAATGTTCTCCACCTCTTTTTCCAATGGAACTTTGTAAAGGGGCGGTTTTATATCCCCTACTAAGCTATATCATGGCATGGCAGATTCGGGTGTAGCCAACAAGGAGCCAAAGCGCGGTCGGGTGAAGTGGCTGTCCGTCCTCTTGGGACTTGGTGTCGTCTTGGTCTCAGGGACCGTAGTGGCCGATGTCGTGCTTTCATACACGCTTTCGAACAGTGCGAGTTCGACGACGAGCAGCCCTTTCAGCTGGCAAGAGGGAGCCAACTATGGTACTGCCTCCGCGCTCAGCTTTATCGCAGATACTTGTAACCCCTCCGCGGTCGGAGTGGCATCGACCTCGTGTTTCTCCCTCAGCGCCACCGTCACGGGTCCAGAGTACGTCCCGACATCGCTGATCAACATGTATGTCTTCCAATGGC
Source organism: bacterium (assembly GCA_021832495.1). GTDB lineage: Archaea > Thermoplasmatota > Thermoplasmata > Lutacidiplasmatales > UBA184 > JAJYEA01. Next base: position 8,598 of record JAKBKR010000003.1, read on the forward strand.
TCGCTCCCAGTGCCACGATATCTGCCGCCATCCCCGCGGGTGCCATCCAAGCATCCGGGACGGGCACGCTCCCCGCCGGTTCGTGCGCGTTCGCGTTCGTTTCTAACGGTGCATTGGGACTCGGGAGCTTCACCTACACCGCAGGTTCCCCTTGCTCCGTAACCGTGGCAGCACCGGCTACAGTTTATACTGGATGTGGAGCCGTGGCAGCGGGTACTGAGACGGTAAACCTCTTGACCGCTGCTGTCTCGGGCAGCGCAACCTGCACCATTGCCGCCGGTACGGCCGCGGGACCTACGCTGGATGTGAGCTACTACGTCTACATCCCCGGAGCCGCTACCGGGGCCGTGCTCTCCAGTATCATTGTGTCGACCCAACTGGCATAGAGAAACAATAAGAGGACGGAACCCTGGACAACAGCATGCCTACCGAATCGGAGCACCCCCGTCGCCGGTTCCTCGCCTGGGGGGTGCTTCTCCCCGTGTTGGTGGGCTTGCTGCTCATGTTCTCTCTTGGAATGGCGGATGTTATCCTATCCTACCAGGCCACCGGTGGGGCGGGTGCGAACGTGAACACGCCATACTACTTTCAAGACGGATCCAACTATGCTGTGGCCCACGCGGATGGATTCGTCACGATAACCTGCTCCGGGGCCGCTCTGGCAACTCCCACGACCTGCGGAGGGACCGCCACTCCTACTGGTCAGTCCACGGAGAGTATCGTGGTGTCGGGGATCGATGCCGCTCCCACTTACACCGTGTCCCTTTCGGAATTCGCCGTGATCGCCAATTTCCCTGCAGCCGGTCAGACGTTCAATCTGGGCCCCGTGCTCGCCACTTCGACACTGACCGGACCCACATGTGTGTATGTTTTCGTGACCACCGTAGCTCCCACGGCCCCGGCCACCCTTTCCACGGCTATTCCCTCGAACCAGCCCGCCGGATGTGGTGTGTTCGAACCTACCGTGGCGGGGGGTTCGATGGAAGACATCAACCTCGAGACGGGTGCTATCAGCAATCCCGCTACCGGACAGGCCGGCGTCACCTACGTGGCCACCGGCGGGACCTTCTATAGCAACCAAGCGCCCTTCGGGGCTGCCACCGTCCTCTTGTACATCTCCATGGTGATCGTTTCCTCGGGTACGGCACCTGCCGGCTCTGCCACGTTCTTTGTGAGTCCGACCATCACGTGAGCGCCTGACCTTCCTATGGAGGATCGTTCACGCAGAAGCTCACTCAGGCTGAGATTTCTGTGGGCCATCCCTATGCTCCTGCTCTTGATACCTTTGGATTCCGGTCTTGCGGCCGGAAATGTGATACTGTCCTACCCGGGGGTGGTCTCGGGGGTTGACATCACGGCCCCGGCGCCCCTCACCGTCCACAACCAGAACATTGCGGAACCTTGTGGAGGTCCGGCCAACCAACGGACCGTAACGATCCGAGCTACTGAGAACGCACCCAAGACCCAAGGAACGATAACCATCAACCTTCCCGCCCGTTGCCGTGGACATACCCTCACCTTCAACAATCCTGGCCTTCAATTCCTATCCCTGAACTTCATGTCCACGGGCATGGCACTTTCATCCAATCCGCCATGGACCGGGGGCATTGCAGGCACTATCCGCACATGTGTCTCGGTTGCCGGTGGGGGTTGCCGCACGACCCAAATGGTCCTGACGAGCGGGAGCGGTTCCGCGCCCACTTCGGTGGCGAACATTGCCAACGGGAAAAATTTCGGCCCCTGGGTCAGGACGACCGGTCTCACGGCGGGTGAGACGGCCACCATCACCCTCTACCTCTATCTGGATTGGAGGAACCGGGCGACCGGAGACCACGCCGTCATCCAAGTAGACCTCATCACGCTGATCGTACACCAATTCTGAAGTGAGGTCTTCTTGAGAAGTCAAAGGTGGAGAGGGTCGCCGTCCGTCCGTGGTTGGCTGGTAGTGTGGACCCAGATGGAGAAATGGCCCCCGAATCACCTTTTATAAGTGTGCGAGGGGTTGTCATACCGTGGGGATGTCCGAAACGGGTGTGGTGGTCGAACCAGGACGGGCCTTCCAAAGTCAGGGCTTTGTCGTCCTACTGCTCGTCGTGGGCGGTGCAGCTTTGGCCTGGGGCATGTACGCATTGGCATTCGCTAGCGCGATACCCACCGCGGTCAGCATGTTCAATGTTGCCCTTGGCTCGGCCCTCGTCCTCACGACCATGGTCTTCGTCCTCCCGGAACTCAGTGCTCCCCAGCCGATTCCTCTGCGAACCTATCTTGGGAAGACCGCTCCGATATCGGCCGTTGAGGAACCCGAACCGGAAGGCGCGGTCGAGCCGCCCCCAGAACCCACGGCTCCGGTAGAAACGCCTCGACCGGCCCCGACCGTGGCGGTACCTGGCGGGCTTTCGATCCATTCACTCAGGGAATACTTGGATGCGATGGCCCATATCGAGGCCATGTGGGAACGGCATGTCTCCCTGGTCCTTTCCGCCCCACCCGAGCCATCCAAAGAGGCGCATAGCCCACCCTCGGGCCCCTCACGCAATACTCCGAACCTGGTCGAAGCCGAAGTGCTAGCCTTCTATTCGGCTGCCTCGACGGGCGTCCCCCGGCTCCCGAATGAGGATGCCATGTCCTATGTGGCTCGCTCGCAGACCGGAAGCCTTTCCCGGACCCCTTCGAGCGACCTTGATCTTGCCCGGATGGCTTCCGGGGACATTCTGGAGGCGCATCGGACCCTCTCTCGCAGCGAGTTCGAGACGCTCACCCAGCGAGTAAAGGGGAAATTGTCGGAGATCGGTGAGCGCATCGGCATTGTCCGGGGAGCGACCGAGGCGATGGATGATTATGCTTCCCGGCTGTACCAGTTTTCCCGACGGTCCGACCCTCATTCCAGAATCTCTCACCCTGAACCCTCATTGCCCAAGGGTAGTTACCCGCCTATTCCCTTTCCCCCATCGATCAAACCTGAAGTCACAGTGGATACCAGTGGTCCAACAAGAAATCCCGAAGCCCGCGTAGCTCCGTTATCGCCCGTTCCGGGCTTATCCTTCCCGTCATCTTCCGGTGAGGAAGATACCCGGCGATCGTTGGTCTGGTCCCTCGCTCTGTTTCAGGGATTCCTCAAGAGCTATTTTACTTCGGATGAGATAGACGCAATCGCGCACCAGGCTCTGACCAGTGAGGGCTCCACCCCCAGCGCGAACCCCAAGGGGGACGAAGGGGAGCTGCTGGTACATGCCCGCCTGCTCCGGAACGCGATCCTTCTCGCCAAGCGCCGATCTCGGACCCCGGAGGAGCTGGCGGGAATAGCCGCTGAGCTCGATCGCTTCGTGGCGACCTTGGTGGAGACCGGGTTCAAGTGAGCGGGTACAGCTTTTTGCGTGGGGTCTTCGTGGCGTTGTCGCTATGTACCCTCGCCGTTGCCGGACTGACCTTCATACAACACGGGTTGACAGCGGATGTGGCCTTCGCTCTCGGTGCGGCCGCCATCCTTTACCTCGTTACAGAGTGGTACATGCCGCGGTCGGAGGGGTCAGGCCAGCCGAAAGATCTCGTAGATCCGGACCATGCCGATCAGCACCACGAGGAAGAGAGGAAGAGTGGCCATCCCGATCGCCCGCAGCCCCAGCAACGGCACGCCATGCCGGGCTCGAAGTTCGACCCCCAACGATAGCAAAAGGGCAAAGAGACCGATCGGCACCAAGACCGCGGCTCCGACATAAAGGGAGGCGACAAGGATGGCGCCTAAGGTTCCGACGAGGGCACCCCGGAGCATCCATGCGCGGGCTCGAGCCTCATGCTGTATCAAGTAGACCCCGAGCATGACCGCGGACGAGACCGTTGTGGCAAGCATCAGGCCCTGGAGCAAGGCGTTCCACGATGGCGAGACCGACCCCGGAAGGATGTACGTGCCTGCGATGGACGGGTAAAAAAGAGAAAGCAGCGCGAACTCGATACAGAAAAAGAAGAGGAGGAGCGGCAGCGAGGGAATACTGTTCACCGCACAGTTCTGGTGGCACTCTCCTTTCGTGATCAGGGTACCTTCGAACGAACACCGAGTGCAGACCAGACGGTGGTGGGTCAGCGTGCGGGAGACCCGAGAGAGGAGGACCGTGAAAACGCCCGCCACGCAGGCACTCGTGAGGAACGGGAGTGCCACCACCCAAAGGTTTGCCCAGACCAGAACAATCCCAGTCACAACCATAAAATGGGCAGGAAAGGATAAAAGCCCACCCCTCCGCCGGGTCCTGCCTTTCTAACCGTATATCGAGGGTTCCGGTCCCTTGGCAGTCTTGGGTGCGGGTTCTGTCGTACGGTGGAGCTTCATTCCGGTCCGGAGCGTCTGCTCGATCATCCGCGCCTGAGCGAAGAGTGGTTGGGGATCGATCTTAAGGTCCGGGAGGAGCCGGTTGATGCTTTCGAGGAGTCGGGCGGCAGCACCGTGATCCGGAAGCTCCTCATCGGCCGCCATCGCAAACAGTACGACCAAAGGCATGTCACGGTACGCAGCCTCGTTCAACAGGGCCGCTGTGATCCCTCCCACGATCCCCTCTTCGAGTATCTGGATCCCGGCCTTCTCGAGCCGCGCCTTCGCCGAAGCGTTCGAAGGGATCCCCAAGACCACTTCCTGGTTCTCAGAATCCTTATCCTGCTCCTTCTTACCGAGGATTCCCTCAATGGCTACCACAAGCCCCGAGTGCTGGCTCACGGCCCAATCCAGAATGGTCGAGGCGAGCGGGGTGATCAGTTCGAGAGGCGCGGGGAACTCGGATACCAGTGTGGCCATGGTCGCATCCGCATGGATGCGGACCGACGGGTTGGGATAGGAATCGATCACAATCGTAGCGGGGGGAAGCAACTCGGAGTGCACTGAGGCGATTCGCACTAGGTTCTTAGATCGGATCAGGTAGTGTCCCACTACCGTGCTGGCCAACCCAACGCTGGGGAAGCAGACGAGCATCGGAAGTCCGTCCCCATGCCACGGGGTTTTGCCATCCATTCGTACCGCGGCCGGCCCGCTTTCCACCATGTCCGGCACGAGCCGACCGAACGTATAAAGAGGTCGGCCCGTAGGTTATATGCGCTCGTCTCTCCCATCGGAAGGAGGGTGGCAAATGGGCGTTCAGCTCGGGCAGATCGTAACTCCTACGGAAGTGCCGCTCGATTCTCTCAAGGGCAAGAAGCTCGCCCTCGACGCCTACAACATGCTCTACCAGTTCCTTGCCACGATCCGGCAGGCGGATGGGACCCCCTTCACTGGGAACGGCGGGGAGGTCACCAGCCACTTGGTAGGACTCCTTTACCGGACCACGAGCCTCCTCGTGAACGGGATACGACCCGTATACTCCTTCGACGGCAAACCCTCTCCCCTCAAGTTGAACACTCTCAAGGCGAGGGCCCGCGTGAAGGAAAAGGCCACGCAAGAGTGGGAGGCGGCCCTCCAAGCGGGGGACCTGCCTCTAGCAAAGAAAAAGGCCGCCCAGACCAGCCGCCTCACGGAGCCGATGGTCACCGACGCCAAGGAGCTCCTCGATGCCTTGGGCGTCCCCTGGGTCCAGGCCCCTTCCGAAGGGGAGGCTCAGGCGGCGCAGATGGCCCGCCGCGGCGATGTATGGGCTGCGGCGAGCGAGGATTATGATACGCTGCTCTTCGGTACTCCTCGCCTCGTGCGCGGGTTAGCCGCGCTCAAGCACTCCCCGAGAGATACTGGTTCGGTCCGGGTCCTGTCGGCTGAAGAGGTCCTCTCTCAACTCTCACTTTCCCTTCCGGAATTCATCGTCATGTGTCTGCTCATCGGCACGGACTTCAACGAGGGCTTCCAGGGTATCGGACCGAAGAAGGCCCTCAAACTCGCCCAGGAGCATCTCGGTTTCGAAGAGACCATCCGTAGGGTCGGCGGGGACCCCGCTCCGCTGAAAGAAGTGGCCGACCTCTTCGGAAATCCTCCGTTCACCCCGGAGTACCGACTCGTTTGGACCCGTCCAACCCCCGAGAAGGTCATGCGCCTCTTGGTCGATCGGCATGGTTTCGAAGAGGCCCGAATCGCCCGCACCGTCGAAAAGCTAGGGGACGTGGACCTCTCGATCCCACCGAAACCGCTTCAAACTGCGTTGGATGACTTTGGGGGAAGAACATGAGGTTTTTCGAGTGCGTCCCCAACTTCTCCGAAGGTCGGGACCCTAAGGTGATCGCCGCCGTGGTCGACGCCGCACGGGCGGTACCCGGGGTCCGGGTGCTCGATATCGAGTCGAATGCCGACCACAACCGGTCCGTCCTCAGCCTCGTCGGGGAAGGCGAGGCGCTCAAGGAGGCGGCCTTTCAAGCCACGCGTAAGGCCGCCGAGCTCATCGACCTCACCAAGCACAAAGGGGAACATCCTCGAATGGGCGCTATGGATGTGATCCCCTTCATTCCTATGGGGGAGGCCACCATGGAGGAGGCCGTTTCGCTCGCCACGGCATTGGGGGAGCGGGTGGCATCGCAACTTTCCATCCCGGTCTACCTGTATGGGAAGGCGGCCCGCATTCCAGAGCGGATGGACCTAGCGTACGTGCGCCGTGGGGAGTTCGAAGGGATCCGAAGTTCGATCGGACAGGACGCCACCCGAAAACCGGACCTTGGCGAGGCACGGGTACACCCCACTGCTGGCGCCGTCGCCATCGGGGCCCGTCCGGTGCTCATCGCCTACAACATCTATCTCAATACCCCGGACGTCGGGGTGGCGAAGGCCATCGCCCGGGCCATCCGGGCTCGGGACGGGGGCCTCGCCGAGGTGAAGGCCCTCGGGTTCGAGATCACGGAACGACACCAGGCCCAGGTCTCGATCAACATGACAGATTACCGCCGTACCCCGCTTCATCGGGTGTTCGAAATGGTGCGGTCGGAGGCCGATCGCTTCGGGGTCTCGCTCGGGGAAAGTGAGGTCGTCGGGCTCGTTCCCGAAGATGCTCTTCTGGATGCTGCTGAACACTACTTGCGGCTCAACCATTTCGATCGCCAGACCATCCTAGAACGGAAACTCCAAGGCGTCCCTTCGAACTTTCTTGAAACCACGTCCCTTGCAACGTACCTCAATGCATTGGCGGCCCGCACGCCAACTCCGGGGGGAGGCAGTGCTTCGGCCCTCGTGGGCGCCTTGGGCGTGGCTCTGGGGGAGATGGTCACCCGGTTCGCGGGCCCGGCCAACAACCTCCCTCCGGAAGCGGTGGAACCGCTCGCGAAACTCGCAGACCTCCGGTCCAAGCTCCAGCAAGGTGTCGAGGAGGATTCCAGAGCCTACGATGGGGTCCGGCAGGCGTTCCGTCTTCGAAAGAGCCTTCCGCAGGACGAAGGGGCACAGACCACCTATCGGAGCGCTCTCCAGCACGCCGCTGAGGTACCCTTGTCGATCGCCCAGCATTCGTTTTCGGCGTATTCCCTCCTCAAGCAGCGGGAGGGGTCGGTCAAGGCGATCATGCGCAGCGACTATGATGCGGCCCTTGGCTTCTTGCGGGCCTCCATCGCGGGTGCCGTGGAGAACGTGCGCATCAACATTGTGACGATGAAAGAAGAGAACATGGCCACCGGGCCGCTCGAGGAAGCCCTCCGCGTCCTCGAGCTCCCCTGAGCCCCGCCCCACCCATGTCCTTCCGGATATCCTGGCCGAAGAGCCCTGCCCCTCGGAACCGCCCGTTCGTTTGGATCAATGCCGCGGTCAGCCTAGACGGCAAGCTGGCCTTTCCCGGAGGGAAGCGAGCGATCCTCTCGAGTCCAGCCGACTTTCAGCGGGTCGACCTTCTCCGGGCAAGCGCCGATGCGATCCTTGTCGGGGCGGGGACCGTTCGCAAGGATGACCCGTCCTTGCGGGTCCATTGGGAACGGTTGCGGGGGATGTCGCTCTCTCCGGCTATCGAGCGGCGCAAGGGGGACCCTCCTATCCGGGTCGTTCTGGGTTCCTCCCGCAGGTTGCCGGCAAGGGCGCGCGTCTTGGACGGATCGATCCCCACCGTCGTGTTCGGGCCTCCGCGAGGAAACCGTCCACGGCCCGGGGTGACATGGGTGTCCACGAACCACCCGCGTGTGAACCTACGGACGGCCCTTCAGTGGCTTTCGACAAACGGTATCCATCGGCTCATGGTCGAAGGTGGGTCCGAGACCATCGCTTCGTTCCTCGGGGCAGGATGCGTGGACCGACTCACCCTGTACGTGGCTCCTGTGCTGATCGGCGGGAAGGATGCGCCTGGCCTTATCGGAGGTCCGGGGTGCCGAAGCCCATCGGAACTGGTTCGCCTCCGTGTAGTTCGGGCAACGATCCTCGAAGGAGGCCTCTTGGTGACCTGCGAACCCCGGTGACGAGCCCACTCACCCGGGCCACCCTTCGTCCTCATCATCGTCACTGTGGGGAGGTCCTTCCTCGGGTTCTTCGCTCCCTTCCTCACCCTCGGCACTCCAGTCCCGGAACACCGGGTGACGTTGTAGCGTGTGGATCCGCACGCACTCGGCATGGGCCGGATGATCGTTCCAAGAGCTCTTCTCCTCTTTGGACCCGATCGGTTTGTGACAAAGGATGCAGACCTCGGCGGGCGGGACGATCCAGGAAGTTTTTCCCCGGCTCTCGCTCATGTTACCCTCCCGGCGGGCACATAGGGTACGGGGAGGGTTTCAATACCCTCGAATCCCAAGGAATGGAGGCGCACCTTCACCTTCGACCAAATTTCGGATTGGGAAAGCCTTGGGATGTCCTCCGGCGGGACCTCGATCCGGGTGGATAGGCCCGACGTCCGCACCCGGACCTGGTTGAAACCGAGCGATACCAAGAACTCCTCGGCATCGTTGACCCGGACCAAGACCTCCCTACGGATCGGGATCCCGCGGGTGACACGAGAGGCGAGACAGGCGTTCGCCGGGGCATCGTGATTCGGGAGTCCGAGCAGTTTCCCGATCGCCCGCACCTCCCGCTTTCCCAGGCTCGCTTCGAGGAGGGGATGACGGATGTCCGCCTGTGCCAAGGCTCGGAGCCCGGGCCGAACGTCTTGTAGGTCGTCCCGGTGCACCCCGTCCACGATGATCGGGATCTCGTGCTGCCGTGCGATGCCCCACAATTGTGCGGATTCTAGCCGTCGACAGAAATAGCATCGGTCCGCATCGTTCCGCACGTAATCGACATCAGTCATGGGGTCGATGGTATGAACCTGGTAAGGGATCCCGATAATATCGGCCACTTTCCGAGCCATGGCCAGGTCACGCGCGGGATGGGACGGTCCTGTCAGCGTAACGGCCAAGGAATCTTCCTGCCGGGCACGGTACGCGGCCGCCGCCACTACAGAAGAGTCGATCCCACCCGAGAGGGCTACCAAGACCTTGGCATGGCCTTCCAAGACCGCTTCCAGTCGGGCGAGGTCCCTTTCGACGCCGTCCATGAATTGTTGGATGCAAGAAACCTACTTATCTCTGCGGGTGCAGTCAAAGGGGATGTCGCAGGAGGCCTTCGCACAGTGGGTCGAGAGGAACCTCTCAAGGCCTACGGACATCCAGGCGGCCGCGTGGCCCGTGCTCCGTGAAGGAGGAAACGCACTGCTGGTCGCACCTACGGGGACAGGAAAGACCGAGGCGGCGATGGTGCCGCTCATTGAATCCTGCTTGAAGGAGGGCCCTACCCCGGTCGCGATCGTGTATGTGACCCCTTTACGAGCGCTCAACCGTGACCTTGAGACCCGGCTCATCGCCATGGCGGACGCAGCGGGGATCACCGCTCGGGCCCGCCACGGGGATACCCCCCAAGCGGAAAGGAACCGTCAGTCTCGGAATCCTCCACACCTCCTGATCACCACCCCGGAGACCCTCCAACTGTTGCTTATCGGCCGGAACCTTCGTAAGGGGCTTGAACACACCCGGTCGGTCGTTATCGACGAGGTGCACGAGATGGCCTCATCGGACCGCGGGGCGCAGCTTGCGCTTTCGATCGAGCGGCTGGAACGATTGGTGGGTCATCCGCTTCGCCGCATCGGTTTGTCCGCCACGGTGTCCAATCCCGAGGAGATGGCCCGCTTCATCTCTTTCACCAAGCCGGTTCGTACCGTGGTCTCCCGAGCTGGAAAACGCTTCGAGTTGGAAGTCCGAACTCCGGTGGCACCCGCGGCGATTTCCCCCGAGGCACGAGCCGCCGTCACGACCGAAGGCAAACTCTTCGCCGCAGCCTCCACGACCCTCGAGGTAGTGCGGTCCCATACGTCAACTTTGATCTTCACGAACACCCGGCCCGGAGCCGAATCCCTCACGGCCATGCTCCGTCGGCTTGCTCCGGAGATGACCGTCTCGGTCCACCATGGTTCCCTTTCGCGGCAGATTCGGGAGGAAGCGGAAACCGAGTTCCGGGAGGGAGCCACCCGGGCCCTCGTGGCCACTAGCTCTCTTGAGCTTGGGATCGATATCGGCGGTATCGATCATGTGGTCCAGATCGGCTCGCCGCATCGGGTGGCACGGCTGGTCCAACGGATCGGACGGGCAGGCCATGCCTCGGACCGGATCTCCACCGGCACGCTCGTCACCCTCGATGCGGGAGATCTCGAGGAGGCGGCCGTGATCTCGCGTCGTGCGCTCACCGGACAGGTCGAGGAAGTCACTGTGCGACGGGAGAATTTCCTTGCCCTCGGCCAACAACTGGTCGCATTGCTCCGGGAAAGATCGGAGTCGACGATTGATGCCGTGATGGATATCGCGTCCCATACGTTGGCAACCTCGCAGATCACCCGGACCGATGTGGAGGACCTCGTCCAAGCCCTCGAGATGCAGGGGCTCGTCCATGCCGAGGGAAACCGCCTCTGGCCCGGCCGGGGGCTCCTCACCCATTTCTATGCCAACCTCTCAATGATACCGGATGAGCGTTCGTTCACTTTGCGCGATATCGCCACGCGCAGGATCATCGGTACCTTGGACGAGCGGTTTGTGGTCACCCGTGTGCTTTCAACTCCGGACCACATCTTCCTTCTCCGCGGAACGACCTGGAAGATGGTGAGCTTGTCCGGGAGCGAACTCACGGTCGAAGCGGTCCAAGAAATGGGGACCCCTCCATACTGGGAGGGGGATGACATTCCCGTACCCATCGAAGTGGCACGGGAAATCGGCGAATTGCGACGGAACAAGGACACGACCCGCTACCCGTTGTCTGAGGTCTCTCGTCGGATGCTCGAAGCTCGGTTTCATCAGTTTCCCCCCGAGCAGGTCGCTGATGATACCCAGATCACCGTGGAGGTCAATGATCGGCTGTTGATCGTGGGTTCGTGTCATGGGTCCAACGTCAACAACACCTTGGCCGTCCTTCTGACCGAAGGTGCCACCGCCCAGGTCGGGATGTCCGTGGAGACGCTGCTCGTCACCCCCGTCTGGATCGTTCTTCGGATGCCCCTTCCGGCTTCGACCGCGGACGCGGAGCGCATATTCCAGATCCCTCCCGGCGCCGTGACCCGCCTCCTCCGCCAAGGGATCTCCCGGACTGAGGACTATCGATGGACGTTCGTCGTGGTGGCGCGCAAGCTGGGGTTGCTTCCCTTAAACTATGAGATCAAGGATGGACGTAAGCTCGAACCCCTCATGGCGATACACGAGGGGTCCGTGGTGGGTCGGGAGGCCTTTGCCAAGGTGGTACACGACAAGTTCGACCTTGAGAACACGCAGCGGATACTCGCAGCCTTGGCCGATGGTTCTCTCCACCTGTCGACCTTCCGGGGAACGAGCGGCACACCTGGCTCCGAGGTCCTCGAACGATTGCGGTGGAGCGAGCTCCCGGCCCGCCCACCCCCCACGCTGCTGCGTACGATCCGGGAGCGACTGGAAAAGGAGGAGCTCGTGACCGTCTGCCTTCGCTGCGGGAACCTGCGCACGGTCACCCCCCGCGGTTATGGGGCCGGAGGGCCCTCCCCATGCATCGCGTGCCACGCCGTGCTCACGGCCGTCGTGTCGCCCCGGCAGAAGAAGGAGATCGAGATCATACGCAAGTATGTATCCCGCAAGAAGAACCTCAAGGAGGAAGGAACGTTCCTGAAACCCAAGGACCGCGAGCGAAAAGTACTTGCGAGCGCCCATGCCTCGGCGGAACTGCTCGCCACCTACGGGGCGCAGGCCCTGTTGGTCCTCGCCGGGCGTGGGATCGGCCCGGAGACAGCGCGACGAATCCTCGGCCGGGGGTATTCCGACACCGACGACCTCCTCACGGAGATCCTCCGCGCAGAGAAGAACTACGCTCGGACCCGGGAGTTCTGGGACTGACATTCTTAGGTGATGGGGCGGCGTACTGCCTTGATATATCATGCCGTGAGCAATGTTATATATTCACACGCGCTGTGCCCCTTGTGCTTCCCGAGGGAATCAGCCCGGTAGGGAGCGAGAGGGCGCGGCCCTCGACCCCCGTATTGGACGGGGCCATCATCCTCTCCATTGTGGTCGCAGCCGTTTTAGCGGTCTCGGCCTTGGCCGGTAGTTCCGCGTGGCTCACGGGGCTCGCCCCCGTTACCGGTGTACCGACGGCAGCGGTTTCAACGACCGGCGGGATCGGTCCCCTGGTCCCGATCGTTGGCAGTGTGGGAAGCCTTCCCATGAAGGCGATACCCTCAGGCAAGGTAGCGGGTAGTACGACCGTACACTTCGACCTCGACTTGGCCATTCCCCAGACCTCCAGTCTCTCCGCCTTCCTCCAAGGGGTCAATACACCTGGCTCGCCAGATTACCAACACTACCTCTCACTTTCCCAGTTCTACCAGAGATTCGGTCCCTCCTCGGCGACGGTGACGAACCTTGTGAACTACCTTTCCGGGAACGGTCTCACCGTCTCCCCGACCTCCGGTCCGCTCGTGTACCGGGTTAGCGGCCCTGCCAACGCCATCGACCAGGCGTTCCATATCGAACTCTATCAGTTCTCCTTGGGTTCGCAATCGGGTATCGCTCCCCGCGGAGTTCCGGAACTTCCCTCCTCCATCGCCTCTGCGGTCGAGTCGTTCACCGGGCTCAACGGGTTCGATGTTCCCCACGTCATGCTCTCGTTCCCCTCCATCTCCATCCACCCCTTGGCCGCGACCACTCCCTCGGTGATGCAGGGATTCTACAACGATACCCCTCTGCTCAATGCTGGCGATTCCGGATCGGGCACCATTGGTCTCGCCGAGGTGTGCGATCCAGGCGAGACGGACCAGGGTTACCAGAATGATCTGAACCAGTTCGATACGCAGTATGGCCTCCCGTCCACGACCCTTCAGTTCACGGGTAGCGGGTCCAGTACGTGCAGTGGGGGTCAATCGGGTTGGGATACAGAGACCGACTTGGACATTCAGTGGGCGCACGTGATCGCTCCCGGAGCCACCATCCTTGTTTGCTTGGACTCTTCGGACCCTTCAGTATGCGACCAGACCTTCGTTTCCCAGGGTATCCCCTTCGGCTCGAACAGTTGGGGCGGGGGCGGGCCCTATCACTCGATATGGCAAAGCGCGGATGCGGCGGGCATAACCCTGCTGGCTTCGGCAGGGGACAATGGGGCGGCCGTGGACTACCCGGCGGCCGAACCCGACGGGCTCGGGGTCGGTGGAACCACCATCACTCCCTCGGGAAGTTCTTATGGGAGCGAGAGCGCGTGGAGCGGGACGGGGGGTGGATGCGATGTCAACGACTCTCCTCCCTCGTACCAAGTGAACATGCCAGGCCTCTCCAGCACTTGTGGCGGAACGACAGAACGGGGTGTCCCTGACGTGGCGATGGATGCCGACCCGAATTCCGGGGTCAATGTCATCACGAACGGGCAATCCCAGCAGGTGGGCGGGACCTCCCTTGCATGCCCGATGTGGGCCGCTGCCCTCAATGTCATTTATCAAGCGGCAGGGGCCACCGGGTTCGCTGGCCCAAGGGTATACAGCCTGGCCGAGGGGTCGCTCTACCACTCCGTCTTCCACGATGTCACGACGGGGAGTAACGGGTACTCCGCCGGCCCCGGCTGGGACGCGGCCACAGGTGTCGGGACTCCGAACATTGGGGCTCTGGCGGCCCACTGGAACGCCGGCTCTGGGGGTGGGGGAACCCCGCTCTCGGCCTCGGCATCGGGTTCGCCGACGAGCGGGACTGCTCCTATCACGGTTTCCTTCACCGGATCAGCGAGTGGCGGCGCCTCTCCGTACTCCTACGCTTGGAACTTTGGAGACGGGGGGACCTCCGCTTCCCAGAACCCCTCGCATACCTATTCCTCAGCGGGGAGCTATACTGCCACGCTCACCGTGACCGATGCTTCGGGGGCGACTGCCACTAGCTCCGTTGCGATTACCGTTTCCGCAGCCGTGGCTCCCCTCACGGCGACAGCCGGGGCCTCCCCAACACAGGGCACGGCTCCCTTGGCCGTAACGTACACCGGTACCGCCACGGGCGGTACCGCCCCGTACACCTACTCGTGGACCTTCGGGGATGGAGGCACTAGTTCGGCCCAGAATCCATCACACACCTACTCGACGGCGGGCACCTTTACTTCGGTACTTTCCGTCACCGACGCAGCGGGAACTACGGCCTCGAGCTCCGTTCAGATAGCGGTGAGTTCTCCTCCCTCGTCGGGAGGGTGCACCTCCGCGACCTCGGTCTCCATCGGGACCCAGGTCTCCGGTAGCGTCACAGCCGGTGGATGCATGCTCCTATCCGCCGTGGTGAGCCAGACCAACTGGAACAACTACTATTATCTGAATGCCTACGAGACCGATGGCACAGTGAGCGGTAACCAGCCGGTGTTTACGGTGTACACCGGAATCTCCCCCCCAACCGTCACCCCCACGAACGCCGCTCAGTCCCAGGCTGGGCCCAATGCCGCCATGACCATCTCCCTTTCCGTCCAATCTTCGGGCCAATTCGGAGGCTGGGGAACGTACGAATTCCTTATCCAGGCGTCCTCCGGTTCTTCGGGAAGTTTCTGCTTTGAGCTCCAGTTGTCTAACTCACAGGCCGGGGCTTCTCCCGCTTGCAATTCCGGAGGAGGCCCCTCACCGTTAACGGCGTCCGCGAGTGCCACACCCATGTCCGGGACGGCTCCCCTCACCGTTACGTTCACTGGCTCGGCCACCGGCGGATCGTCCCCCTACAGCTTTTCTTGGTCCTTCGGTGATGGCACCTCCGGTACTGGCTCGAACCCCTCGCACACTTACAGCGCATCGGGAACCTACACTTCTACACTGACCGTGAAAGATTCTTCCGGAGCCTCCGCGACGAATTCGGTGACGATCACCGTGAGCCCGGCATCCGGTGGAGGAGGATGTACCATCGCAACCGCTTTTGCGTTCGGGCAACAGGTGTCCGGTTCGCTTGCCTCGGGAGGCTGCATGTTACTTTCGGTGGCCCTCTCCCAATCCCAGTGGAACAATTACTACTACATCAACGCCTACGAATCTGACGGAGCGGTCACCGGACCTCAACCCGCCTTTACCGTGTACACCGGAGTCGCTCCTCCCACCGTCACGGTGTCCAATGCTGCCCAATCTCAGGCCGGACCGAATGCGATCATGCAGATCGACCTGTACACTCAAGCGAGCGGACAGTTTGGTGGCTGGGGAACCTATGAGTTCCTTATCCAGGCATCGAGCGGCAGTTCGGGAGGATTCTGCTTTGAGGTTCAGCTCTCGAACAACGCAACGGGTAATGCCCCCGCATGTTCCGCCACTCTGCCCGCCGCCGCCCCATCCTCCAGTGGTGTTTCATCTTCCCCGACGCAATCTGCTCCTACTTGGTTGGCCGGGTTCGGCTCGCTCTTCGGGGGCCTCGTCGCACCCATAGGTCGCAATCCGGGCGGAGAGCGCACTTCCCGCAAACCGTGAGAACGGGCTTTTTCGGGCAGTCCCCGGAGATCCCGGTGTGGGCAAGCGCAAAATCGAACCGGATCGGGTCCTCGGGATCGAATCCGCGCAAATGGCCGGTTATTTCTTCGACCGTCTTCCAGGTCCGGGTCTTGCGTCGGGTCAATCCCATGTGGTAGGATATCCAATAGACGTGCGTATCGAGGGGCACATGCAGGATGGAAGGAGGCACCCGTCTCCAAAGGCCAAGGTCCGGGGTGTGTTGACGGACCATCCATCGGGTAAAAAGGGCCAGCCTTTTGCACACCGGTCGGCTCCCAGGACCGATCGGGGTCGGGAAAAGCTGGAGGTAGCCCGGCGGGGGTTCGTAGAAGGTATGCTGGCGGTTCGTGGATCCCCACCGGAGCGCTCTAGACAGCGCGTCCAGCCCTTGGCCAAAATAGGTTGGCTCAAGCGGGATTCCTCCGCTCTTTTCCAAAAAGACCTCCTCGAGCCCTCTAGAATAGTTCTCATAGATCTCTCGCAATCGCAGGAGAAGGAATCCCATTTGATCCGCCCGGATCCACCGATGTTTCCACGGGGCGAGGACCGTACGCCAACGGTTCTTCGGGAAAGCTTCCACAAAACCCCGGGGGTCTTCGCCGAGCCGCTGCAAGAGCCCCGTCAGGTTCCGCCGTATCGATAGTACATTCCCCACCGCGACCGTGGACGATAGCACCCCTACGATCTCGGCCGCCCGGGGGTCCCTCCGGAACCGCTGGACGAACGCCACGGGGTCGACCGTCAACGAGGAGTCGTAGTGGAAGTTCGAAGCGAGGCTATCCAAATGTTCGCCCAGATCGGGGGATATCCGCATCTTACGGGACTCGGGCCCGACGCGGATTGGACCTCAAGCGATCATCCGTTCAAGTGCTTTCCGGGCCCGGTCCATCACTTCGGGGGTGAGCTGAATCTCGAACTTCAGGTCCCGGAGGGAGTCCCGGATCTTTTCGAGCGTGTTCCGCTTCATGAACGGGCAGATCGCATCCGGTGCTAGGGGAATGAACTCGGTCGATGCATTGAGTTTCCGGATGCGATGGAGGATCCCGATCTCCGTCGCCACCATGACCTGAGGGTCCCGGGTCTCTTGGGCAAAGTGGATCATCCCGTCCGTGGAAAGGATCCGATCCACTTCAGAAAGGGCCTCTGTCGTGCAACCGCATTCGGGGTGTGCGATGAGCTCCGCCCCGGGATGCAAGGCTCGCTGACGACGTACCGTCTCGGGTCGCATCCGCGTGTGGACAAAGCAATCTCCGGTCCACAAATGCATGTTCTGCCGACCGGTGGTCCGGCGCACGTAATCCCCCAAGAACATGTCGGGCAAAAAAAGGATCTCCCGTTCCGCCGGAATGCGACGGACGATCTCCACAGCGTTCGAGGAAGTGCAGCAGAAGTCGGACTCGGCCTTGACCTCGGCAGAGGTATTCACGTAGCTCACCACGGCTGCGCCGGGATGCTCGGACTTCCATGAGCGGAGTTGTTCTCCGGTGATCGAGTCCGAGAGCGAGCATCCGGCTTCGAGGTCCGGAAGGAGTACCGTCTTCTCCGGGGACAGGATCTTGGCCGTCTCCGCCATGAATTTCACACCGGAAAAGACAATGACCTTCGCCTTCGATTCCTTGGCCTTTCGGGATAGGTAGAGGGAGTCCCCGACGAAATCGGCAATGTCCTGGATCTCCCCGATCTGATAATTATGGGAAAGGATGACCGCGTCGCGCTCTTTCTTGAGGCGGAGCACCTCCTCCGACAGCGTCATGGTTCCGACTTCTTTGAGCGCCACAGTCTATTTATCGTGAATGACTCTCGGGCGGACGGTTGCCGAGGTGGCAGAACGGCTAATGCGGCAGACTGCAGATCTGCTTTCCGGGGGTTCAACTCCCTCCCTCGGCTCTAGGCCACCCCTCAGGGTGCCTGCAAAGAATCGCTCGGGCAGACAAAGGTCACCATCCGCCAAGGTGATGTCGTTCTCCTGACGTTTGCTCGAAAGGTGGGCTAACTGTACCCAGGAAGCTGGTCAAGGCCCTTGCGCCCAAGCGCTTGGTTCAGAGCCCCCGAACGCTCCTCAACGGTCAATTTCTGGCGCGTGCCGAAACCTCCGGTCACGGGGTGCCACCAGTGGATCCCAGATTCCCCCTCCTTCCAGCAGAGGTACACGAGTTCTCCCTTGCGCACGGCATAGAAGTCCACCAGTCCCGTGGCGAGGTCCTTGATCTCGATCCCCCGGTTCCGTAGGGCGGTCACTCGCTGGCTGATCCTCTCGTCCAGGCCGATATGCATCTGCATCTCGTTGGATTGCTTCACGAGGTATCGTATCTCGGAAAGGATACGTTGAACAAAAGGAAGCTCTGCCTCGGCCTCCTTCACTTGCCATAGCCGACGGATTTGAGCCCCGACGTCCTCATCGTCGGTGTCGGGTCCATAATTCAGCATCGGTTTCCACCCCCACCGTAAAAGAGAGGCTGGGGATATAAAATATACCCCGCACGGTGGCGGGAGGGTTTCCCCTCCCGCTGGGAAAGGGTTTACCCGGGGCGAGGGTAGGTGGTTCCCCGGACGGTCGGGATAAGCCCTTCGAGGGTAAATACTAGTCCTCCGAAGAAGACCAGTATGGACCCTGCGATGGCCAGCGCCGACGACATCAGGAAGGCCCAGGACACTACTCCCAGGACCAAGAGCCCGATGCCTCCCGCCAGGCGTTCCCATTCCGACCCA
>JAKBKR010000191.1:0-707 GCA_021832495.1 bacterium
AACCAATTCGGCGACGCCCAAAGAGCTCGCCCGATATAGCCGCCCCGATGCTCCCAAAAACCTCGCGATGGAGTCCATCGAAGGGTGACCTTCGAGCAGTTGACAAATCGGATGCAGCAGCGAGTTGCTGCTCGGTTCGGCTTCGAAGCTGCTGGATTGCGGTTCGATGTGGCTGGAGCGGGTCGAGCATTTAGCATCAGGACAAAACGAAGGGATAGCTTCAATGCGGACCGAGAACCTTCTGCAAGGCACCGTTCCACGAACCCAAATGTAGCTCGGCGTATAGTCGCCCAACGGTGGTTTTGGCGCGCTTCCCAGGCCTCTCAAGGACCTCGTCGCCTCGCTTGCAATTGATTACAAGGGCGTCGCTTCCCTTGGCCTTGACGGGCCCGTTTGTGTCTCGGTGCGGCATGAGTCCCGCAAGACTTTCACCCCTAAAAGGCCCCGCGGCACAGAGTTTGGGCCTCACCTTCCCCCCAGATTCGCTCCGCTTCTTGGCCGATTGGGTGGGTCGCCATGGAATCGGGTCAGAGGCTGGAAGAGGACCCTTCGTGGGATTGGGACACTACGCTGGGACGCGCTCAAGCGGTTGAGGGCGGCCCTGGTCGGGGCGGGCTGACTGGGTAGGAGAACCCTCGGCCGACGGGGTTCCCGGGCGATCTGGCGGTCGGCGCGAGGGTCGGTTTCAGGGGTGGGGGGGTTACGGG
>JAKBKR010000191.1:717-4057 GCA_021832495.1 bacterium
CAGTTGTATAACGCGCAATGGTAGTGGGGGGGGAGTACCATAGGGTGCCCAAACGACACTCAACTGGCCGCAAGACCAGATTCGGAGTCCGCTCTGGAATCACGCAGGAGGAACCGTTAGGACTGCTGCCGGTCTATCGCGATGGTTCCGTGCATGCGAGCCGGCGTCCGAACTGTTGGCCGCTAGTCAAAGGCTCCGCACGTAGGTGGTCTCCTACAGCCGTCTCCTCCGCAACTTCGAGCAGCCTGCGCTGCTAATCCCGGCCTGGAGGGCGACAGCATCTGCGGCCGCCGATGACGCCGGTCCAATCATCTCCGACGAAGAGAAGATTCGGGCCTCATAGGAGTAATTCAGGTAGGTCTCGGCCCAGCGATGAATTGGGAAGACCGTTGAAAGCGGAACGTCGGCGGCCGACCCATCCGTGCCTGAGCTTCCGATGAGCTCATCGACGCCCTCGAAGCGTGGGGGTTTGGGGACATCGACCCAGATACAGGCTCTCTGTAAGGCGTCGAATGGGTCCGAACCTCGCGTGGGGTCATCCCTCAAGAGATTGGCCCCGATCTTCTCTTCGAGTTCCTTAACGATGCGCGAGGTCTGTTCTCGATCTTGAAGGCGCGCCATAAAGTTCAGCAGCTGCGTTGCATCGGCGTGAGTCAACTGAGAGCTCCCGAGGTGAAATATCTCTCGAGGAAGCAAACGATTGGCGATTCTATAGGCGCAGTCAAACATCGAGTCAAAAGGGTCAGCGCCGGTCGGCTTGGGAGCTCGAGACTTCGCGATCAGCAGGAAGTCAGAGTCTGACAATCCGAAGAACCAGGCCAATACCCTGCTGGAATCCTCCTTTGCGAGCCGACGTAGCACCTCGGCGCGGAGAGCATGCTCTACCATCCCCTCGGCGGCGCGGACCTTCGAATGATGATAGATGTAGTTGAACAACATGAATTTGCAAATCACAATCTGTTCCATGCTGGTAACGGCCTCGATTGGAAGTCGTGTCCGGTACGTTTGAAGGCGGGTAGGTCGCGCACCGGGCTCTACAGCCAGGCCCTCGAGTTCTACCCCGAATCGACCGTAGAGAGGGCCAAGCGATGCGGAAGTCTTCTCTGAGAAGTAGTCCGGCCGCACCTCTACGAAAACGAGGTATCGATCCATATCATACTTGATTGGAAGACCCGCTGCGGAAGCGTCCCTAAGCAGGTAATCCAGCTTGTCGGCGTCGAATCCAGAGGTGACAACGTCCGCTAGGAATTGAGTGTATGGGTGCTTTGATGCTCCTACTATCATCAGAGCAACGTTCTCAAAGTCGACACGAATGCTTTGGGGCGTTGGACTGCCGTCTATGTAGACGGCTCTAGAAGCCCGCTGCACCAGTGCGCGGAGCGCGGGCGTAAGCGCGATGCAGAACGAAAGAGTCTCCCCGGTGCTTCGGTCCTTTGAGAGAAGTGTTGAGAGTTCCTCGGTCGCCTGTTTCAGTTGTGGGAATAGACCATGAGCGGTTTCTGAAGTGTGGCTGAAGAGGGTATGCCCTGAGTCGTGCAATAGGCAGGCTAACCGCAGTTCCTCCCGCATGGTTGAGACGACAGCCTCGGGGTTTGACCGTGAATCGATAGTCCGCGCTATCGAAGCAAGAGTGTCTCCTTGCCGGGCCCTCAGATTGTCAAAGGTCCGCGTTGCAATGACCGCTGTCCCGAGGCTGTGCTCGAAGCGAGAGTGGGTTGCCGTCGGGTAGACTAACCAGGCTAGGCCGACTTGATGAATGTCCCGAAGTCGCTGAAGTACCGGGCTATCAATCAGCGCGAGTTCGGGCCAAAGGAACTCGTTGGTCCC
Source organism: bacterium (assembly GCA_021832495.1). GTDB lineage: Archaea > Thermoplasmatota > Thermoplasmata > Lutacidiplasmatales > UBA184 > JAJYEA01. The sequence goes on from JAKBKR010000191.1 coordinate 2,545, forward strand.
CCAGACCGAGTCATGAATGATCTTGGATCTCTTGACGGGCAGAACAGGATGCGTGGCATTCTTCCCGAAGAAGTCGGGATAGACCTCCTCGAAGTATCGTTCGAAGAAGTCTACAAGGCTAGCGAGCGCAGGCGAGTTCGAAAGCAGACCCTCCGGCATCTGGGATCACGTCAGTCTACGTCCTCAGATTCGTTGGAAGCCTCAATTTCGTTTCTGAATCTTTCGGCCGCCCGGTCCAGGAGTTCCTGATATGCATGTGGCATACCACGAGCCTCTCCGATCCAGATACGAAGCAGGTTCTGTGGTACGGTGGCGATACGGTAGCTTGGGTTGCTTACCGACACCGCGCCTAGCCAGTGCAGGGTCTGGAGATAATCGCTCAATCGCCTGCACTTAGGGTACCGGCCATCCGCATCAAAGCGCATCCTATCGAGGAACCGAGTGGACGGGTCGTGACGGCCAGGTCCTTCGGTGGTGGCTAGTTCAAAGAAGACCTCGTGCCAAGGTCTCTCGGACTCGAAGGGAAGACCAACCGACTTCTCGGCGAGTACCGCCGACAGATGCCTTACGAAGTCGCCCATTGTGGGCTCCCCTGTTAGCAGAGATTGAGAGGCGGCCATTGGGTCAGACGTGACCCCTAGCGCCTCTTAAACCTTGTTCAGCGCTGGATGGATTTAGCCGTGGGCGTCCCCCAAGGGTTACCTGCACTCTGTTCAGGGTGCCCCCCCGATACCCCCTCGCGACCTTCCCCCTCGTTCGCACCGGCTCTTGCCAATGCTCGGCCACACATTCCACAGATACCTCAACCACTCAGCGGGTGCACTAGTCGAGAGTTTGGCAGTTTAAATACTGCCCAACCGCCGCCGAGAGACGGCCCCGGACCCCCCGGGCGCTCCCTGCTCGTCAGAAGGCCAATACCCGATATGTGTGTATTCTGAACCATTGGCATCCACATCACACCGACAATGCCAACACAAGTGTTTATGTATTCTGAACTATCCCCCTCGCGTGATCCTCACCGCCGCCACCGTCAAGGGCCATCAGTACTGGGAGGTGGCCACCTCCCGTCGTATTCGAAACCGACCCCGCAAGAAGACCCTCCTCTACCTCGGTCGGCTCGATGGGATCGACCCCCGAGTGCTCGATGAACGACGGGCGAAGCTGGTCGCTCTCGGCGATCGTTCCCTCGCCTTTCAGTTCGACGCACTCCTCGTCAAGCTGGGACATCCCGTCCCCCTCCCCTCGCTACGCGACGTCGACCTCGCCACGGTCCGCTCCTACGGACCCGAGCTCACCCTCGTCAAGCTCGCCGAGGAACTCCGACTCATCGAACTGATCGAGTCCGACAGCCCGAAGGGCGGTGGCCCGCCCCTCGGGAAGGTGACGCTCGCTCTCTCCATCTACGCGAACCTCCACCCCGGGAGTCTCTGGCGATTCGTCGAGTGGTATCGTCGGTCACCACTGCCCCTCTTCCTCGATCTCCCTCCCGATCAGGTCACCTACGAGGCGACCC
>JAKBKR010000191.1:4067-5024 GCA_021832495.1 bacterium
CCTGAACACGCTCGACTACCTCCAGCCCGAGCGGACGCGTCCGTGGGAGAGCGAGGTGTATGCGCGGGTGCGGAAGCTCTTCCACTACGACTGCGAGCGGATCGACATCGACTCGACGGTGGTGGAGCTGAGCGGGAAGCTCTGTCGGGTGCTGGCGAAGTTCGGGCACTCCAAGCAGGGAGGGACGAGCAAGCACCGGCAGATCATGGTGACCTTCCTCGTCGACCAGCGGGGTACCCTGCTGGGCCACGAGGTGTTCCCGGGAAACACCAATGACACGAGGACGCTCGCCCCGGTCGACCGACGGTTGAGGAAGCAGTATGACGCTTCGGTGGCGAAAGCTCCTCGAGTCGTCGACCGCGGCTACGCGAGCCTCGACAATGTGCGGAAGCTTCGACGGCGGAAGGAGCGGTTTCTCGTGGCCCTGAGAGCCCAACCGAAGGGCCTGCGCCTCCTGGAGGCGCTTGGGCCGCAGGCCGAGTGGCCCGAGATCCGTCCCGGGGTGCGGGCGGCCTCACTGGAGCGAGAGGGGGTGAAGTACGTGGTGACGTGGAATGACGAAGTGGCGGAGCGGAACGGGAACGGCCGTCGGGCGAAGATGGAGAAGGCCCGTGCGGCGCTCGCCACGCTCGCGAAGGCGATCGCGGAGGAGCGGGTGAAGAGCCGCTCGGAGCGGGACGCGAAGGTGGGGGCGATCCTTCGGAAGTTCGGGATGAGCCGGTATCTTCGAGTGAAGGGAACCCGCAAGGGCTTCGGGTTCACGGTGGAGGAGACGGGAGCGCTCTCGGCCAAGGAGGCCGAGGCGGGCTACCAGGTCTACGCGACGACGGAGCGGTGGCTGAAGGAGGGAGAAGTGGTGGACTTCTATCGGCGACGGGATCGGATCGAGAAGTCGATCCGGACGATGAGTGCGTGCCTGGGTCTCGGGCCGGTGTATGTGTCGAAGCCGGAGCACGT
>JAKBKR010000192.1 GCA_021832495.1 bacterium
TCCCATGAGGTGCCTATTGGAATCGAGGGTCTCGCGTCGCATCCACGTGCATACATTTTTAGGTTCGTGCCGCCGGTATAGAGTCTTCGTGCCCACCCTGCCTAGAACGAACGGCTCGAGCATTGCCATTCGCGGACTGACCAAGCGATATCCCAAGGTGGTCGCCCTCGACCACGTCGACCTCGACGTGAGGGGAGGGGAGGTCCTGGGCCTGGTCGGTCCCAACGGCTCGGGGAAGACCACGCTTCTCCTCTGCGCCGCAGGGATCCTTGCCTCGGACGAAGGGGAGGTCACGATCGCGGGCCACGACGTGGTCGCGGACGCGATGGAGGCTCACCGCCGGATGGCGTTCATCCCCGAGCTTCCGCAGCCCTTCACGTTCCTCACCCCGAAAGAGCACCTCCTGTTCACCGCCCGGGCCTTCGGGCTCCCCGAGGGCTGGTCGACCCAAGCCGACGAGCTCCTCCGGGAGCTCGACCTCACGGACAAGGAGAAGAGCCTCTCGTTCCAGCTCTCAAAGGGGCAGCGGCAGAAGATCCACCTCGCCATGGGCATGCTGCGCGCGCCCGAGGTCCTGCTCCTGGACGAGCCCCTCATCGGCATCGATCCCAAGGGCGGCCTCGTGCTCAAGCGGTGGATCCGCTCGACCGCCGAGCGCGGAGGTTCGGTGATCATCAGCTCCCACAGCCTGCCTCTGGTTGAGCAGGTCTGTAACCGCGTGGCCATCCTGCGCAAAGGGAAGCTCCTCGCCCAGGGGACGATCGACGAACTGCGGAAGCAGGCCCGGGCCCAACCGGGAGCCTCGTTCGACGAGGTGTTCGTCTCCTTGACGGAGGCGGCGTGAACCTGTCGGGAACGCTCGGCTCCGCCGCACCCGACCCGGTCGGCGCCGTCGCTTGGAGGAATCGCACCATCGCTTGGAGGTCGTTCAAGTACTCCCTTCGAACCGGAGTGCTCCCGATCATTCTCCTGGTGACGGCCATCTATGGATCGATCCTCGTCCCCATGAACATCCATTTCAGAGGCTCACCGGGATTCCTCGAGCCCTGGGGCCTCTCCCTCCTCATCCTGCTTGACCTCCTCGCCGGAGGAATGCTGGGGCTCTCCTTTGCCGGTCGCCTCTTCTCCCGGCGCTGGGACGACCTCCTCCTCCCCATCGCCTGGGACCGCCTCGTTCGCGAACGCCGGCGGAGAGGGTGGCCCTGGATCCTCGGAGCGCTCTCCGTGGTTCCTGTCCTGTTCCTGGCCGAGAGCGTTCCGGTGCCGACCCCCGGCCTGCTTGCCGTCCGGCTGTTCGTCGTGCTCCTCTGGGCCTCGGCCTCGAGCGCGCTCACGGCCTATTGGCTGGTGATCGGGTTCCAGATCTGGCTGGGAAGGCTGCCCAGGGCGCTCGCGGTGAGGATCGCCGCCGCGTCCAAGTGGATCATGCTGACGGTGACCTACGGGGTCATGGCCATCATCATCGCCTCGCTCCTCAACAATTGGAGCGGTGGCGCGCTCCTTCTGGCCGCCCTGACGTCCGCGCCCATGGCCCTCATCCTGGCTTCCCCGCTGAGCGTCGCGGACCTCGTGGGCATGGGAGTGAGCGCGTTTCTCCCAATGCTCCTCGCGATCCTTGTGGGACCTCGCGAGATCCGTCTGAGGCTCCCCGAGACTCTCTCCCTCGCTTCCGAGCACGGAGGGGCGCTGGCGACGGAGCGCCCTCCGAAGCCCGGGTTCTGGACCGACCTCAGACTCAGGCTCCGCGCGGACTACCGGGACCTAGGGTCGGGGCCGCGGGCGGTCACTGGACTTCTGCTCACCCTTGGGCTTCGAGGGGGCGTGGGGCCTATGCTCGTCCTCTTGGTGGGCATGTTCGGCGCCATGGGGATATTCATCGGAGCGGCCACCGGCGATTGGGGTCTCGCCCTCCTCACGGTCGGGGGAGCCTTGGTGTTGGTCGGCGTCATCCTCGGGATCCTCTTCGCCGCGCAGGCGAACCTCCAGGGTACGCCTGGGACCTACTCCGCTGCCCGATTGCTACCCTTCTCGGGTGCAGAGCTGTTCCGGTCCCACGGGTCCCTGGTCTGGCCGATCCAACTCCCGATCGCCGCGTATGTGGGAGTCTACGTCTACTTCGTCCTCGGGGGGCCGACCGCCTGGATGGCCTTCGGGACAGTTCTCACAACGGAGCTGCTGGCCACCTGGGGTTTCCAAACGGGGGCGTTCAGCGGCGCCGGGGGCCCCCACGGCACCGGCATCTCCACCGGGACGCTGCAAGTCACCGTGGGCCTCCTCGCCCTGTTCTTTCTCTACCCCGCGGAAGGGTACCTCGCGTTCTCGCTCACCGCCGCGACAGGCCTCCTCCTGAGCGCCGAGTTCGGTGCGATTGCCGCCGTGAACGTCCTCCTGATGGTCGGTCTCACGGGGCTTTCGATCCGAAGGTACAGGAACCCCCCAGCCCAGGGGGTCGGGACGGGGGTTCCCCCGCGGGGGCTGGGCTCGTCGTAGCGTCACCGTTACGCCTGTCTTTTCGAGACAGCCTCCGGGTAGGTACGGCCCTGCGCCGGGGGTATCCGCGATCGGAAGCATCACGGGGGAGCCGCGTGCACCGCCATCGGAGAAAGTGCCGCAGCTACGATTTTCGTATGTCGGAGGAGGGATTAGGACCCCAATAAGGGTTCTAATCCTGGTTATTTTCACATCAAATCGCTATGGGGGTGAAATCCCACACGGCGCACGTGCCACCAGGGCGAGAAATCGATGGCACATGTACTGCAAGCCAGTGGGCTACTTGAGCCATGCCGATGGGTTGGCTACGGGCTCTCGGCCTTCATGAGCCGAAACCAGCCCCGAACCTTCGCCACGTACTCCTCAGCAGGGACCTCGTCAGGCTCTCCCATCAGCAGGACCCTCAGTGGGTGGGCCGGAACGAAGCTCTCCGCCACAGCTTTCATTGGTCGCAGACTCACCATCGCCGAGGTCGACGCTTCGACCCCATCGGATGGGCGCCCATGACTGATCATCGATACAGGTCGGGAAGGAATCGCTTCCCCAGCCGAGATGACCAGCGGCAAGCGCTCCGGGACACGCTCACGCGGGGGAATCTCCAACGCGGTTGCCATGCCTACTCGGTCTCCGTGGTGGCGTCGTTCTCAGGCTCGGAGGCTGTCGGGGGGACTGGTGCTGCAGGTCCGAAGTTGTAGACCCTGACCATGTTTACGGTATCCCCGCTCCACTCCTTGCGCGAGGGAATCTTCAGTCGGGAGATCACCGACCCGAGCCTTGGCGAGAGTTTCCCGGACCCCTTGACGAAGAAGCGCGCTCGCTCCTCCTGCGGCATGGCTTCGACCATCAGCTCCCCTCGAGACTTCGTCAACCCCTGCGCCCGAAGCGATTGGATCGCCTGCGTGACGAGTTCCTCGTCAGACGGTGATGAAGGGAATCCCCCACCCGCCTCAGGCTGGGGGAGGGTGGGGCCGCAGACCTCCCCTTCTCGCCCTTGTCGCGTCGACGTGGGGGCGGCCGCTAGGACGAAGGGAAATCCGTCCTCGGACATCCCCTTGGGCAGGGGAGCGAACCGAGACTCCCCCCACGCCAAGACCGCGTAGTCCACCCCTAACCTACGCTCAGAAGCGAGTTGCTGCACGACTTGGAACAACCGATCCGCTGCCTCCACCGACCTGACCACGAAGAGACAGCGCTTCCCTTCGGTCACCGCCTTGGTGAGGTTCTTCGCGACCTGCCTGCCCTTGGTCGCCAGCGTTGAGCATTCGACCTCCAAGTTGACCGGAATCCCGTCCTTCTCAAAGGTCCCGTCGGGAAGGGGCCGCGGGCTCGCCCCCTGGGGAGTGATGTCCACCTCGGCCCCCCAGGTGACACGGATCCAGTCCACAGCCCGCGCGAGCAGATCCATGTGGAGCTCTCCCTCCGACTCGGTCACCCTCCGGGCACCCCAAGCGTCGACGAAACTCTGCCCCAAGCGGGTGATGCGGTTCTCCTTCGTCTTCGGGTCCCAGGTCACGTAGCCCAGGTCCTCCGCCCGCCGCAGCGCGGCGAAGACGTCGCCTTTCGAAAAGCCCAGCTCTTCCGATATCTCCTCCCGGAGCGTGGTCCCCTCCGAGACCGCGTAGACGACGGGCCCAAGCGTCTCCTGGTCCACAAGGAAGGGAGAGGCCCCCGAGGTCTCGCGCGCGGCGTACTTCTGCGTGTTCTCCCGGACCAGTCGGTCGGCGGAGAGAGCCTCCGGAGACGCTGGAGCTGGCGGGAGCGTCTGCCAGAACCCCTGGTTCGAGTGGGTCAGTTGGTTACAGACGAACTGGTAGTTCGGCAGACTTACGAAGCGGGTCTCGGTGTAATCCCACTGCGAGGCCTGGGTCACCTTGAGGGCAGCCCGGGCATCGTCCGGGCCGACGCGGAAGCAGCACCACGTGTCCACGTTCCCCTCCATCGCGGCCCGGAGGTCCTGCGGGAGCTGGCCGAAGTACTGGTTCGCGAGGACCACTCGGACCCCGTACTTCCGTCCCTGGCTAAGCATCTGGGAGAGGGAAGGGAGCGCGAACGTCTGTGCCTCGTCGATGACGACCGTGAGGGGGGGAGCCCCCTCCCCGTGCGCCAGCCTCTCCGACCAGAGCATCGAGAGGAAGGCCGAGCCCAGGATCCGGCAGTTCTGGTCGCCCACGAGCCCGCGGGAGACGTTGAGGAGGACCAGGCGGTGGTCGAGGAAGTCCGGGAAGCTGGCGGCGTCCTGTCGCTGGCAGAGGGCCCCCCGCAGGGTGTGCGAACCACTGAACCACCCGGTCTTGTCGAGGGTGCTGACGAAGTCCTCGATGCGGTACTTGGGCAGTTCCTCCTTAGCGAAGGAGCCCTCGAACACCGACCCGGGCGGGAGCCACCGGGTGTAGCGCTCCCGGGCCTCCTTGTTCACGATCACATCGCGAACGTCGAGGAGCGTGGTCCCCGGGCGCTTCATCAAGCCCTTCAGGAGGGCGGTCA
>JAKBKR010000193.1 GCA_021832495.1 bacterium
GGTACGATCCACTACCGCGGGCAAGACATCTATGACCGAGCGGTGAACCCAGTCCTCCTTCGGCAGAGGGTCGGGATGGTATTCCAGCGACCCACCGTCTTCCCGATGTCCATCTTTGACAATGTTGCCTTTGGACTTCGTCTTGTTCGGGAGAGCCGGAGCGTGGTTGAGGAGCGGGTCGTAGAGTCGTTGCGCCGGGCCGGTCTCTACGAGGAGCTCAAGGACAATCTCCATCGAAGTGCGCTCACCCTCTCGGGAGGACAGCAGCAGCGGCTCTGCATCGCCCGCGCTTTGGCGGTCAATCCTCGGGTGTTGCTCCTCGACGAGCCGACCTCGAGCCTGGACCCTTCCGCCACACAGAAGGTCGAGGACCTGCTCTTCGAACTCAAGCAGGAGTACGCCGTGATTATCGTCACCCACAACATGCAGCAGGCGGCACGGGTCTCCGACCGGACGGCCTTCCTCTACCAGGGAAAGCTCATCGAGTTCGACGAGACCAAACGGCTCTTCGAGAGCCCCCGCGAGAAGCTGACCGAGAGCTACGTCACGGGGCGGTTCGGATGAGAGCCGAAAAACCCCGCCGGGTCGCTCTGGGGGAGGGCCTCGCCAAGCTCAACGAGAACATGATCACCCTCGCCGAGATCAGCGAGATGGCGATCCGGAAGGCCATGGGTGGGCTCCTAGAGTCCGACCTCTTCCAGGCCGAGGAGGTCTCCACCCTGGACCGGGAGATCTACGCCCTCCAGAACGTGATCGAAAAGAACTGCATCGACCTGATCGCTCTCCATGCTCCGGTCGCCAAGGACCTCCGGACGATCACCACCTCCCTGAAAATTGTGACCGACCTCGACCGGATCGGCCGCTATGCCCGAGACATCGCCGAGGTGGTGCCCGAACTGTCCCGGGCCGGGGAGAACGTGCCCCGGGACGAAGAGAAGCTCAAGCGCATGGCCGACCTCACGATCCACATGGTGGATACGGCCATCCGGGCCTTCACGAACCACGATGCCGCCTCCGTCCGTGACATTGCCGAGTTCGACAATGCCGTCGACGATCTGTACGAAGCGCTGTACGAGGGATATGTGCACGGTATCACTGAGGGCACGCTCCGTCCCCAGGTCGGGGTGCAGCTCATCCTTGTTTCACGCTACCTGGAACGCATCGCCGATCACGCGGTCAATGTCGGGCGACGGGTTGTCTACATGGAGACCGGAGAAGGACCTGCGGGAACTCCTCGCAGCTCTCGGCCAGACCCGGAACTTCCGACCGGGGTTGGCTAGAGGACCGATCCGAGGGAACTCGAATTTTCACATCGGCCATTACGTTGGGAGAAGTCCTGGCCAAGATGGCATCTGAGGGTCAGAAGGGTGACATCCCTCTCGTTATTGCAAGCATACGAAGAAAAAGTGAAATCGTGGACGGGACGCCTGAGAGTGCTGTTTCGGCTGGCGCCTGCATCAGACCGTGCGAAAGGCTGATTCGCGGGCGCCCCTCTTGTCGGGCCCCAGGTCCAACCTCGCTCGCTTCGGGCCGGTGCCCGCAGGGGCGCCCCTTTCGCATGTGCCCTGAATGTCGGGCGGATGCAGGAGTAATGCGAAACCCTCCCTTCCGGGTCGGGCAGGGCGGCGCCCCTGCGGACCCCTTCCCGGCGGGGGCTCGCATGTCGGGGGGAAGCGACGGCCCGGCTGGGCCCCTTCCGCTCGCTCGGCTGCGCAGCCTGGTCCGAAGGGAGGATAGAGGGGTTCTTGGCCCGGTTCCCCCGCCGGACAAGCCAGCGTGGGGCCCACCGGCCTGCGATATATTGACTTCGGCCCCGGATCCGAAGATTCTGGGTAGGATAGAGGCGTGGATTTGAGAAAGTATAGAGTCCTCAAGAGGGGGGGGCTATGGGTGCTGAAAAACATCCTAGGTTTTCGACATGTTGAAAAACTTAGGGTTGTCGCAAGCGAGCTTTCGAATTGGAGAAGGAACCCTTCACGGTAGGGCCCCTCGAGGCGATTTTACCTTCGGTTGAACTCCCGCTTGCACGCCGGAGGATCGTTCAATTTCCCTTGGGAAAATGAGCGTCACAGGAGCATCCGGTTGGAGGCGCAGCAACCTGGTAGGCACCGGGAGAGGAAGGCGAGCGGGCCTAGAGGATGGTGCTGAGCCTGCCCTTCCTGTCGGGCACAAACATGGGCCGGACCCACAATCCTGTGGGGTCACTCCTTCTTCCCGGGCCCAGGTGAGGGGTGCTCCTTGGCCTTGGTTTTCTCTTATGGTGAAGTCTGCGGGAGGGCCTTCGGGTCACCCAGCGCTTCGAGAAGACGTCATTTTGGGATGCTCAAAGCTGAAGGAGGGCTATGAGCGGCCCAAGGGATGGCCAGCTGAGGAGGACCCGGGCAGCAGTGTAGGTGGCCCGTATGGGAACAGGAGATCACGGACACGGGGTCGACAGTTCAGGACGATGGCGGGATTTTCCCCCTCGACCGGGCTCCTCGAGAGACCCTCTCGCACTTCGTGAGCTTCGCCCCCGACTCGACCAAGGACACGCACCCGTTCCCGCTTTCGGTCATGGGATGCGGGGGAAGATCGACACTCTCACGACCACTTCCCGGCGCTGGTTCTTGGGCACGGATCACTCCCTCTTCAACGGGGGACGGTAGCGCTCGCACGGCGTCTCCGCGACGGACCGGGGAAGGATCGAGGATGGTCGTGTCTCTCTCATCGGTCGGGAGGGGAACCCGCACCACGCCGTGGGAGTATCCGGTGGTCCCCTCACTTGGGACCGCCCCTTCCCCGGAACTCTCGCGCCAGGGCCTCTCCCTTGGGTGTCAGCCGGTAGACCTTGAGCCGACGGAACTCCCCCTTCACATGCGAGACCTCCGATGTGAGGAGCCCGTTCCCTTCCATCCGCTTAAGAACGGTCGTGAGCACATTCTGCCGGACGCCGATCGCACCGGCGATGCCGGCTTGGGTGTACGAGCGGGAGGCGATCTCGTTGTAGCTTAAGATGCCCTGGCTCGCCAAGTGCACGAGCACCCGTTGGGAGAGCGTCACCGGTGTGGACTCCTTGGTGCCGGTCCCAACCGACGGGGGTTCGCCACCCGTTCTTTCCATGGGCGCCCCCACGTCGGTGCCTCCCGCTACGGGGATGATCCCCTCCTTCAGCGGAACCGGGGCGGGCGTTCCAATCACCTTCTCCATCCGGGGGGGAGTGGGAGTTCCTCCGCGCCCCGGAGTCCGTTCCCCCTTCCGGGACACCCAGGACGTGAGGAGTGCGGTCACCACCGCCCCGGCCACGAACCCCAGGGCGACCCAGAAATAGGGGGTCTGGCCCGAGTCCGCTCCTGAGGTGGCGGATGCCGTCACGTTCACCCAAGCGGAGGTGTTTCCCTCCCCGCCCGAACTGTCGGTGACCGTGAGACGGACATGGTAGGTGCCCGGCGAGGCGAACGTGTGGGCGGCAACCGTCCCCGTCCCGGAACCTCCATCGCCGAAGGACCAGACGAAGGATACGAAGGTTCCTGTGCCTCCGGTGGCGGAGGCGTTGAACAATACGTGCAGGGGAGCAGGCCCTTGAACGCGGGATGCGTGGATGGCCACGAGGAGTGGGGCATTGCCCACGCTGATCCGGACCGGGGTACTCTCGGCCGACGCACTCCCTTCCCACACCGTGACGAAGGCGTCGTACGTGCCGGCGAGGGAATACTCGTGCGCCGGGGAGGCGTTCTGCGGAGACGCAGTGCCGTTCAGGTAGTGCCCGTCCCCGAAGGACCAATCATAGGTCGTGGGCGTCCCCGAGAGCACCAAGACCGAGAAGTCCACGAAAAGGGGAGCCGTTCCGGAGGAGGGGGTAGCGGAGACCGAAACGGAAAAGGATGGGCCCGGGGGGGAGGCATGCCCGGCGGACATGAGCGCGAGGAGTACGGCCGCCGGCAGGATGCAGAGTCCGACCGCCCGTACCCTCACGAACGAGCGCCGCATCACTCCGCGGCAAGTGGGGTCCGTATTTACACTCACCTTGTCGAGAGCGGTGGCGTGGTGTCTCCCCTTCCCGACTCCATCCGCACCCAGGCCTAGGAGAACCCCATACCTTGCTCCAAGGGGCTTAAGCCAAGGCACGCCGCATCTTGCGGGCACGGTGCCACCGGACGAGACCCCTGCCCCCCCAGACCGAGGCGACACCCCCGGCTACCGCGCCCACGACACTGCCGACAACCCAAGGGGAGAGGCGAGATGGGTTCCCGGACCCCGACGCGGGCTGACCGGTGGTGTTGCCATTGCCAGTGTTGCTGGCATGGATGGTGATGGTCACTGAGGCTGAGGCAGTCAACCTCATGTCGTCCACGACGTGGGCCCAAGCCGTGTAAATTCCCTGCGAAGAGTAGGTGTGGGTCAGTGTGGTGGAGGCCCCGCTCCAGTTGGTAACCACTTTCGAGGAATTGGAATTGTTCTGGTCTCCATAGTAGAGGTAGAGGGTGTACGGGGCCGTTCCGTGGGTCACCGAGAGGTCGAAGGTCACGGTGAGCGGGGAGGAGCCGTTCAGCGGGGACGCGGCCATCGTAAGGGAGAGGGAGGTCGATCCGTTGCCCACTGTCACGGTGACATGTCCCGCCGCGGTGGCTCCCTGGGAATCGGTCACGAACACCGTCACCGCGTAGGTGCCGGCCGCAGTATAGGTGTGGGTGATGGGGCTTCCCGTCCCGCTCCCTCCATCACCGAAGGCCCAACTGAAGGCGTACGGAGCGACACCCCCTGTTGCGTTGGCCCAGAAGTTGACCGATAGGGGGGTGTTTCCGGAGAGCGGCCGAGCTTGAGCGGTCACCGAGAGGTTGGCGTTCCCTCCGGTCACCGCGATGTTCACGCACTGGCTCGCCGATGCGTTCCGATTGTCGTAGGCGTAACCGCACGCTGTGTACGTCCCGGCCCCGTTGTAGGTGTGGGTGACGTTCATGCCCTGCCCCCAGGGGGTGTTGTCCCCGAAGTTC
>JAKBKR010000194.1 GCA_021832495.1 bacterium
CCTGGCGGCACCTCGCGGCGGCGGTCCACCAAGCCATCAAATATCGGAATCGAAACGCCTCACCCAAGGTCCACAAAGTCAAACGGCGTTTGTGGGTTCGGCACTAGCGCCGAGCCCGTCTCGGCGAAGACGTACCAGATGAGGACAACGTACCCAAGGGCGGAGCCGAAGCGCGAGACAACGCGCGCGCTCCACAGCGATACGAATCCTGCATTCGACTGCAGGGAGGACCGACCGTTCATGAGCCGCCCATGGCAGAGCGGAAAACGGGTATGACCGTTCGCAAAGGGCCAACCCAGCCCAAGACCTCTGCAGGAAGGTGCCCCTTGGCCACGCTACGCGCAGGGCAGTCCTAAACCTGATATCTCGATCCTTTCGGTCCGGTCGAGATCGTGTGGTTTGATTCGAAGTGGCTTCGGCCCGTTAGAGCAAGTGGTCCCGGCGGGAGTTTCCCTATCTCAATGGTGACACCATTGTGAATTTGCGAATCGACCAACGCAATACTATCGAGACCGACGGATGCGCGACGGGGTCGGGACCGAGCCGCTCCGACGCAAACGGACCCGGCTGACTTCGAGAGCAAGTCGCGCGGGTTGGAACCGCCGCCCTGCTCCGCCCGGATACCCGGCTCTACCGAACCGGCCCCCGCTCGACGGTCCCCCGTCAGCGCGTCTGGAGCGTCGGCGATCGTGGTGTCGTCGATAGGGACGTTTCGCACCCGCGCATTCGATCCTGGTGTCCGAAGTGGACGGGCGAGGGCGTTGTACCTCGTGACGCGAAGAATGGCGGAGGAGGGCTGGCATCGCCCTCTTTGTGCACGCACTTTACGAACGGAGGCCACATAAGTAGGCTCCTCTCTACGTCGCCCATAGAAGAGGCTCCGCGAACGTGAGCGGGACTGGGCTGCGTCCGTCCCGGACCGACGTCGAGGGTGGTGGACGAGCGGGTGGAGGTGAGGGATACCTAGGGAAGATACGTCAGATCGCGGCGGTGGATCTGGGGAAGGAAAGCCCGATGCTGCTGCTGACCAATGACACGAGGAAGAAGCCAGGGACGCTCCTGACGCGGTATGCGCGTCGGACACTGGTCGAGAACGGGATTGGCAATCAGGCGGCGTTCTTCCACGTGGATGCGCTCTCGAGTTCGGTGCGGATCAAGGTCGACTTGGATGTGGCACTCAGCGTGGTGGGGAGCGCGGCGTATCGGTGGCTGGGCTCGCAGCTTGGGGGATATGAGACGGCGGAGGTGCGTCGGGTATGAGAGACGTTCCTCGACCACCCCGGGTGGACGAAGCTGACCGAGAAAGAGGTGGTGGTGAAGGTGCCCCGATTCAGTCGGGCTCCGGTGCTGCTGGAGTCACCGGCATGTCGGGACCCCACGCCGATCCCCTGGCTCGGGGACCGAACGATCCGAGTGGAGGTCACGCGACGGAAGAAGCCCAAAGGGTGGTAAAGTAAACACCCAACGTAGGCGCGAAGATCCCGGCTAGAGGTCGTTCGGCACGGGATGGCGAGAGACCGCGAGGTAAACCGCCGGCAATAGACTTCAACGGTGAGGACCGCCGCGTTGCCTAAAAAGTAACAACGATGCCCCAAGGCATGCCGACGGGTTTTCCGGACAAACTCTTGGACCGGAGACTTCTTCAGCTGATGCTGTGACATCGCTGGTGTACTCGGACCAGAGATATCTGAGGACATGGGGAAGCGACGGTAAACTCCATCAGAATGCTTATGTCAGTCTCATGATGGGCTCCTAGCCGAGGGTCCGTGGAGCTCAAGGAGTTCGCGATTTGGAATTTTCGGAGCATCGAACATCTTGAAGTCTTGGATCTTCAACGTTTCACCCTCTTCATCGGTCCAAATAACTCGGGAAAGTCCACGATCTTTAGGGCAATTCAAGCACTGTCTACTATGATGTTGAAGGGGGACTACCCGCTCACGCAAAGTGACCGTTCCGCTTATACGAAGAGTAGTGATATTCGCATCCAAGCAAAGTTCGCCTTCACGCCTGATGAACGGAACGAGGTTTTGACTAGGGCGATTCAAAATGTCGGTCCGACCGCTCAGGAGCAGTGGACCACGCTATACAGCCATGTCGTAAAGGAGCATCTAACCAGCGTTACCGCCCGGCTCAACCGAGACCCGAGCTCACCTATCCGGACTGGTGTTCAGATTGAATGTCCCTCAGAATTCGATACCGAGCTTCTCCGTCTGTCTGGGAGAATCCCCAACCCTCGCTTGATTGAATCAATGTCTGACTCGATTATTATTGGTCTAAGGCAGATTATAGGTATGAAGCTGAAGTTCCTTGGACCGATCCGCCGTCCGCAGCCGCAGGTCGCAGCCATGGCAACCGAAGATTTCGACGAAGACGCTTTAAACTTCTTACAGAGCGTCTACCATCATCGGGGGGATGATACCCCCGAGTACCGAGAGTGGCGTGCTCTCGTCCAGCGAGTGTTTCCTCAGCTTGAAGAGATTCTTGTCCCCCCGCGCCCCGGGAGTACCACTGTGTCACTGGGATTCAGGGAGCAGGGGATCGATCATACAATCAACTTGGACGCGATGAGCTCTGGACTTCAGGAGGCGTTGGTGATACTTGCCCGCCTGGTGTTCTCTCCCCCTGGGTCTGTGATTGCAATAGAGGAACCAGAGGTTCACTTCCACCAGGATTCCCTTCGGAAGATTGTCACATTGCTTACGGACGCGAGCAAAACGAAGCAGGTTCTTCTTTCGACTCACTCAGGATTCTTTATTGTGGATGATATTAGTCGCGAGCCAGAAGAGATCGTAGAGGTTTATCGAACCACGGAGCACGGAACAAAGGCGAAACGACTTGCCACTGAGGAGGACGTTGACCAAGCGTACAACCGTTTGCACGGGCTGCCCCCATCTTAGGAGTCAAAGAGAGGTCGCGACGAGCCCGAGTAGTCGCACACTGACGCCGGGAGATACCCGCAAGGAAGCTCCTTCGAATGTGGAAGAACGTTGTCTTTGAAATGCCCGACCTCTCCCCTTCCTCAACCATGACCGGAAGAATCTGTCCGGGCAATTCGGCATCAGATTTTGAGCCCTCCTCGGCGAATGAGCATAAGAGACCAAGAGTCTTGATGAGATGTATCCTTCCGCCCGATGGTTGGAAGGGGGAATGAGCGGCGCCTCCCTTCGTCTCTTCGGAGGCGCCGTATGGTCGGAGAACTCTATGTCGGACTCAACGTGCACAAATTGACGACTGTCGCCACGATTCTGGATGCCGAGGGGAAACGGGTCGATCATACCCGGTTCAGCTCCGCGGATTCGGAGCTGGTTTCCTACCTGAAGCGCTTCTCGACCCCTCAGCATGTCGTCCTCGAGGCGTGCAACGTCTGGCCTCACGTCTTCGACGCCGCCCGCTCCACGGGAGCCGACGTCACCCTCGCCCACCCCTACAAGGTCCGGGTGATCTCGGAGGCGAGCTTGAAATCCGACCGGGTCGATTCGGAGGCGCTGGCGCAACTTCTGCGCCTCGGCTCGGCGCCCGTGGCCTACGCTTCCGATCCCGTGAGCACTGGGGTCACCCGGAGACTTTCAGAGCAAAGCGCAATAGGCGGACCCCATCGGCATTATGTCCCGCCCCCACGGATTCGGCATTCCGTGAGGCGAAGCTCAGGCGATGAGCGTCCGAGCACCCTAGTGGTTCGACTCCGAAGTGGGCGATAGTATAAATCCGGCCTCTGCCTACGGAGGCCCATGCGCGTGGCCCCTCCCGTCCTGCTGACCCCGCCGGAGCGATCCCAACTCGAGAGCTGGGCACGGGGCAGGTCTACCCCGCATCGTCTCGTGCTCCGCGCCCGCATCGTCCTCCGTGCTTCCGAGGGCCTGGAGAACTTCCAGATTGCCGAGGAGCTGCGAACCCGACCCAATACCGTCAGTCTCTGGCGCCGCCGATTCACGCTGCTCCGTCTCCCCGGCATCGAGCAGGATGCTCCCCGTTCCGGACGCAAGCCTCGGCTCGACCCCGAGGTGGTACGCGCCATCCTGACGAAGACCCGTCTCACCAAACCCCGAGGTCAGACCCATTGGTCCACCCGGACCATGGCCCGGGAGGTGGGGGTGCATCGTTCCACGGTCCAGCGGATTTGGAAGTTGCACGGACTCCAGCCGCATCGGACTCAGTCTTTCCAGCTCAGCAAAGACCCGAGGCTCGAGGAGAAGATCATCGATGTGGTGGGGATCTACCTCAACCCGCCCGAGCGGAGCGTGGTCTTCAGTGTCGATGAGAAGCCCCAGACTCAGGCGTTGGAGCGGACCCAAGCCATCCTGCCGATGGCGAAGGATTGGCCTGAGGGACGGCCCCACGACTATCGTCGGCACGGGACGGTGGATCTCTACGCCGCATGGAACATCCTCGACGGCAAGGTGATCACGGAGTTCCACGTGCGGCACCGGCATCAGGAGTTCCTGGCCTTCCTGAACACGCTCGACCGGCAAGTCGCCCCCGACTTGGCGGTCCACGTCGTGCTCGACAACCTGAGCGCCCGCAAGACCGAGCACGTTCAGCGGTGGCTGCGACGACACCCGCGGTTCCAGTTCCACTTCACCCCGACGAGCTCCTCCAGGGCCGAGCCTTGGTGTTGGACGAAGGATGCCCAAGAGATCCTGCGGAAGGTGCGGAAGATCCGGGCTCGTACTGCCGAGGGCGCCGCGGCCTCCGTCGACCGGATAATATCGCATCCGTTGGAGACGGACCACTAGGGAACGTCCTCGGGGACGCGGCATACGCGAGCCGTCGGAACGTCACGTACGTGGCCGAGCGAGGCGGAGAGCCGTTCTTCCCGCCAAAGTTCCACTGGCCGGCCCGCTCGAAGCGGCACCCGGTGTGGCGACGGATGATCCTCCGCTACCGCCATCACCCCGAGGTGTTCCAGGAGACGTACCGGTTC
>JAKBKR010000195.1 GCA_021832495.1 bacterium
AAGACCGGGGCACGGCTCTTGTGCGAGGCCCGTGTCCGAAGGGAACTCCCGAGGAGCAGGGCTGGTACGGAGGCAGCCCGGGCCTGGCCCGCCCGCACCCGCGACAGCTGAGCGCGAGCTCGTAGCTCGCGTCGCCGCAGTGAACGCACGTCCAATCGTGGCGCCTCGAGACCCAGCAGGGCCCGCAAGTGAACTCGAGGACCTGCCAGCCCTGAATGGGGTCGTCGCGCGCGCTGAGGGCGCCGCCGGACGAGGGTAGGTTCGGAGGGTTGAGTTCCACCGTGACCCCGCAGCGGTCGCAAGCGGTGAAGAGCAGTTCTGCCATCGGGATCTCTCCTCGGGAGGCGAGGAGAGGTCCAGCGGTCCCCCCTCACTCGATCTGAACACCGCTCGAGGCGACCTTGGGCTGGGCCGAGGTAGGCCTTACGCGGGGCTCAACGAACCAGGCAAAGGCCGCGCTGAGCGCGCACGCGACAAAAGCCGCCGCGAAGTAGACCCAGGTCCCGAGATAGTCCCCGGAGAGTACCGCCGGGGCGATGGTCCGGGCGGGGTTGAGCGAGCTTCCCGTCCATGGCCCGATGAAATAGGTCGAGAACCCGACCACGATCGCGGGGAGGAAGAGCTCCCAGGTCTTCACCACCTTCTGGGGCCAGGAGAGGTAGATCACCGAGAACAGGAGAGCCACTGTGAACGCCAGTTCGTAAACGAAGGTCCGGGGCAGGTCACCGCCCCGAGGAAGCGTAGCACCCAGGTGCGCGGCACCACCCAGCGAAATGAGTACGGCTCCGACACCCAAGAACGCCCCGGCGACCTGGGCTAGGATGTAGGGCGCTGCTTCCCGGGGCGGGAACCGCCGAGCCCCGACCAGCATGAGGGTGACCGCGGGGTTCAGATGCGCCCCGGAGACCCGGGCGAATGCGAGCACGGGGATGAGCACGGCGAGGAACCAAGCGACCGCGAGGACCCACTGGCTGAAGCCTCCAGCGTTCGCGCCCGCGACGATGGACCCGCACCCGATGCCCACGAGGAGCGCGGTCCCCGCCAGCTCCGCGCGGGAGCGCGTGGCAAGGGATGCTTTCATCGCGAAGGAGACGCGCGCGCAGCCCGCATCCGATCGTTGAGACGGATCTCACGCGTCAGCCCCTCCACGAGACCCCGCAGCTTTTCGCGGACCTCCCGGAAGCCCGCATCGTCGAGTTTGGCGGGGTCTGGCAATCCCCAGTCGCGGTACTCCAGCTCCCTCAATCGGGCAGGACAGGCCGCGTCGTCGAGACAGCCCATCGTGACGTGGATTTTCGACTCCTCGATCATCTGGGGTGTGAGCACCTGAGGCGGGTGAAGGGGCATCTCGAGGCCGATCTGCTTCAGCATGGGGGCGGTCCGGGGGTTGGGAACGGACGCGGGTGTTGTCCCCGCTGAGATCGCTCGCCACCCTCCCGGCGCGTCCGAGTTGAACATGGCCTCGGCCATGAGGGAGCGGCAGGCGTTCTCGACGCAGACGAACAGCACAAGTCGCGGCGAAGGGGTCTGGGCCCCCGTGACCTCAGCACTCGCGGGGGTTCTTGCAGCCACAGTTCTTGCCGATCATTGGTCTTCCCTCCGGTTTACTTCAACGATTGAAGCGGTTATAACGGACCGCTACGTACTCCCGAAGGGAAATGCCTCCGAGGGAGCGTCTGGAGTGTCCCTGCCCTCCCGCCGGCG
Source organism: bacterium (assembly GCA_021832495.1). Classification (GTDB taxonomy): domain Archaea; phylum Thermoplasmatota; class Thermoplasmata; order Lutacidiplasmatales; family UBA184; genus JAJYEA01. Next base: position 1,705 of record JAKBKR010000195.1, read on the forward strand.
TCATCGACGTTGTCGGCAAGAAATGGGCGCTCTGCGTGGTGACGCTCCTGGGGAGGAATGGGGCTCTCCGCTTCGGGCCGATCCAGCGGGCACTACCGTCGGTCAGCCCCGCGACGTTGACCACGACCCTCCGAGCCCTCGAAACGCACGGCCTCGTCCGTCGGACCCCGGTCCCCGATGACAAGCGAGCGCCTGTCGCCTACCGCTTGACACCGCCGGGGGAGGCGCTGTACCGGTCCCTCATTCCACTGGCAAGTTGGCTGCGGGCCGCCTGACGAAGGAGGTCAGGCCGGGAGGACATGCCTCTCGTCCAGACGCGGCGCCTGTCCGTGCCCATCCACGGAGTCCCCGACGTCGGTCTCGCCCATCGTGATGAGCCACGCGTGTTGAAGGCGTCTTCCTTTTCTGCAAGGAGACCGATGGCGCCCGCATGTTGTTCAGGCGGGAGGAGCAGCAAGTCGACCCCGCCCCCTGGCTGGCCCTCGACCAGTCTCACCTTCCCCTTCCCACCGGGGACCTAGCTTCTCGGGAGGCCGAACTCTCGGCGAGGCTTGGCCTTGATGGTCAAGGTGAGATATCGATCACTTCGGTCCACTCGGGAATTCTCTCGAGGAGCGATGTCATCTACGAGGGCCGCTCTCCCTCAGGCACCTCCCTCTTCAGCCTTGAGATGGTACCGGGGGCACGGTCTGCTTGGCTTCGAGAGAATGCGGATGCGGGTCTCAGTCGCGGTTTCTACCGAATGCTCGACACCGGGGGGAAACCTGTTGCCTTGGTCATGACCAGTGGACGCCATAACCATGCCACGGTAGATCGTGTGAGCCATGGCTTCGTGGGTCTGGTGGACGGAACTCCGCTGTTACGGTTCTCGCTCGAGTGGCGAGAGGGCGTGGACAACCAAGTGGCACTCCAGCAGATGGCTCACTTCTTCGGAGACCATGCCTCAACTTCGCCTGAGGGCCGCGGAATCCATTGGAGCGCAGTTCAGCCAAACGGGACCTACCGGCTGGGGCTCGAGGGCAATCCGCCCCTCGCGTCGGTTCAGGTGAGTCGAGACTCACCATATCCCTGGCTCGTACGCTCGCTCGGGACTGGGTCGCTCCTCTACCCCATCTTGCACTGCTTGATGATTCGCGAGGTCTCGATACTACTGTTCAGCCAGTTCATCTACGTCAAGTGATGGACCAGCGCCCTGCACAGGGAGAGGAGAGGTCGCGAGTTGGCGTCGCGGGGTTATCGACGGTATTGCCTGTCCCGAGAGTAGTCGGTCCGTCTGGGGTTGTAACCGCTGCGATCGTCTCGCCGCCCGGCCCCGTAAGGACCTGCCGACAGTTCGGTCACGGGGGGACCCAGCTTCGTCGCGTGGATGGCGACGATCTGACTTCCTCGGACAACGACCTGGCCGAGCTTCCGCGTCCCCGCCGTCGTGATCTCCTCAGCCTCCTCGAGATGCAGATTGATGAACTCGTCCGCCCCCGCGAGCATACCTCGGAGCTGTCGGTCCCGGAACTGGACCACGACGACCTGGCCTTGGGCTCGAGCCAGGAAGGTTCCCGCGGTTTCCGTCAGCTGCGCCTCTCTCGCCCAGAAAATCGCGCGAGACGGCGCACCAGGGGGGAGGTTAAAAGCCGACCCTGGCCAGGCTGCTATGTCAGCGTCCTCGCCGGGGTGGCTTCCACGAACTCGGTCTCGCGGTAGGCATGCCGAACTCTCCCCACGACCTCAGGATCGAGCTCCTTGACGACCATCTCGGCCTCGACCTCCTCGTGGATGTAGCGGGAAGCGCGGTCCTCCCCCACGGCGCGCCGGAAGGCGGCTGGGTCGATGGGCGACCACGAGACGCGGATGGACCGCTCCACGGTCCCCTCCGTGAGGTCGAGGCGATCCTGACCGGTGGCCTTGAGGTTCACCAGGAGCTCCCCCTTCAGGGCAGTCTCCTCCTTCTGGAGGGTCCTGATCTGGGCCTTCAGGCGGAGAAGGCGACGGGCAGACTCCAGCAGGTCGTCCGCCGGGACCCCCGTGAGGGGGGTGGTGGCCGATTCCATCATGGACGGCCCCCCCGGTTGACGGTCTCGAAGTCACCGAGGACATGCTCCAGCGCCCACTCGTCTCCCGGCCGCACGTCGTTGGCGGAGGTATAACCCCGCTTGCCGAGCCAATCGGTCCAGACCTTCATCTTCCGCGAGAGGCGGAGCGGGTCCGCGTCAGAGAGGTCGAGACGGACCTCACGCACGAGATCCTTGAGCGGGCGCTCGCCTGACGGGCTCAGGGTCGGGGGCTTCGGCGCCCCCGGACCCGCGCCGACCGCCGATGGACTAAGCCCGGGCGACGCCTCCTCCGACGCTGGGGAGGCCAGCGTGGCTGCAACCCTGGGAGGAGAGGAAGGGGAGGCCGAGGCCCCCGAGGGAGCCCCGGCCCGGGGGCCGGGGGAAGAGGTTCGCATGGGTACGTCGCCCAAGCGCTCATGCAGCTCTCGCATCGCTCTGACCGAGCGCTCGAGATCCTCGAGGACCACGCGGTTGACCCGCTCGCGCAGCTGCTCGGCGCTCTCGCCGGGGCGGGAGTAGTCCGCGAAGCCGCTCTTGGCGCTTTCGTACGCCCCCGCGTTGAACGTGAGGTGCGAGGTCGCCCAGGGAACCCCCGCGGCCGCGCTGGGAGTGGGCTCGGCCGCGCCCACGGACCCCAAGAGGGCCAGAGGGACGGGCGAAGGCCCGCAAGGCTGCGCCGGCGGCTCCGGAGCCCTCGGCGGGGGGGCCGGAAGGGCGCTGGCAGGAGTGAAGCCCGTCGCGTGCCCATTGCCCCCATTAGAAGAGGCGGGGCTGGGGGTGGATCCGTTCCCCTTCCACTTCCCGGCGTCCGGGCCGCAGGACCCACGTGACGGGGCAGACGTAGAAAGACCGGGGCCCGGGTCCTGCGGGAGGACGCGTCCGACCCCCGAACTCCGAGAGGTCCAATAGGACGCGTCCGGAGAGTGGGCGAAGAGGTACGTCCTCTTTCCCGCCGGCAGGTCCAGGTCGATCACGACCTTGACCGTGTCCGAGGGCGCGACGACGCTCCCGCAGTTGTCTGCGCACCTCGTCTCGTACCGGTTGCCCGTCACCGTTCGCAGCCTCATGGGGAGGCCTCCATGTTCGTCTCAGGTCGCTTCGCCTCGGGGTGGTTGATGATGTCGCGCATCGGATTCCCTCGCGAAGCCTGG
>JAKBKR010000196.1 GCA_021832495.1 bacterium
TTCCCTTCTCTGTTCCATGGGAAGCAAGCTCAAGGGAGACTCCCTGTCACCCTGAGTGTGCTATTTGCCGGGCACACTCTGATTTAAGCCTAAACTTTTGTAGAGACTAGCCTTAGTGCCGTATTGACAACCAATGATTTGGCAACCCTTGTCGAAGCACACATGCAATCGGCGGGATTTATCCCCTCGGTTGCTCATTATCGCATTGATCCCCATACTGATGTCAGCAGGGGCTTCCTTTACTACCTCCACAACTGGATCTTCTATATCGACAGCAGTCGATCGCTTGAACACACAATCGACAACTATCTTTGAAGCGACACCAAGTTTGCACGACTGTTTGCTTGCAAACCTGTCCATTGGCACTCCATCGCTTTCACTCGCCTATGACGAGTCAAACGGTAACGTCTACATTGCAGACGGAAACACCGTCTCAGAGATAAACGCGAGTTCCCCAACCGTGCTTAGTATCGTCTACGCTGGAGGAAGCCCACAAGTGCTCACAGAGGATTCTGCGAACAATTTCGTCTATGCTGCAAATGTTCTTTCGGACTCCATAAGCGTCATTGATGGAGTAAACAACTCTGTGGTCCGGGTTCTTCCCCTCCCTAACCTTCAGCCCGCTGCGCTCGCCTTCGCCCCCCAAACGAGTACCCTGTACGTATCAGGTTCCGTTCCTCCCCAGAACGTTGTGGGAAGGGTGATCGCGATAAGCCCGACAACTGGCAAGATAGCTGGCGAAGTGACCGTAGGAAATACCCCGACCGGACTGGCCTTTGACCCATCGAATGGATATCTCTATGTGAGCAATGCCGGGTCTGGTAACGTCACAGTCGTGAACGCGACCACGATGCACGCCGTCGATTCGATCATAGTCCAAGGGGAACCAGTTGGCGAGGCACTCGATTCACAACGAGGCACTCTTTATGTCAGCGACATCTCTTCCGGAACCATCTCAGTGATCAATGTTTCATCGTCAAGCATCGTAGACACTATTCGCTTTGCCTCTGGTTTCACAGGCAACAGTGGGGAGTTGGCATTAGACTCGGTCACAGGGCAGCTCTTCGTTGCCGCAGATCGTCTTCAAGTAGTGGATGTTTCCACGAACAACTTGGCGGGAAACCTCTCCCTGGGGACGGGACTGAATGCGCTAGCCATTGATGTCAAGGATTCGATACTCTTTGCCGGCACGGATTCCGGTGGAAGATTGTACGAGATATCATCGTCTGGAGTCTGTCCGAGCCAGAAGACCCCACCGCAGCCCTCTCTCTGGGAGCAGCTTCCCTTCTTGCTCACCGTGATTATACTTGTCTCTCTGGTGCTAGTCCTCAGCCTCTGGTTCCGTCGTCAACGCAAGAGAGCCACCGCTAACCCATCGGTTACCATCCCGGTGGACGAACAAAGGAGTCAGTGATTTTCCGTTAGTAGACCCTCCCGCGGAAGAGCTGTCGAGACGATGGAGAAGTTTGTCATTAAGATTCCAAGACACTCATACCTAAGTTTCAGGGATGCGCCTGTCTTTCGGCGTGAAAATACAGCCCCCTAAATCAGTGTAAGTCTACTTGCCGACTGATTTGCCAATGCCTTCGTGATGGCGCCAGGGCCCTATACGACGACATTTGTAATATGTCCCCTGTACGCCACCATGGGTTCTCTCGAGGCCAAGACCTTCGGCAACACCACCTACTACTGTTACGTCGAGATGCGCTGGATCGACGGCCGCTCCCGCCGGGCACGCACCGTATAACTCGGTCCCGCCGAGAAGATCTTCGCCGCCATGAAGGGCCCTCCGGGGGCGAAGGGGACCCCGTGCGTGTCAAGGCCTTATCCCTTCGGTGTCATCGCGAGCCTGCTGACCACCACCAAGGACCTCGGATTCGTGGGGACCGTGGACCACTATGCTCACAAGCGCAGCACGTCGGGGTTTTCTGTCGGCCAGTACCTCCTCCTCTCCATTCTCACCCGTTCCCTTGAGCCTTGGAGCAAGGCGGCGACTAGGCGCTGGTGCTACCGAGTGTGCCCGGCAAATCCACCCCGGCGCTTTATGCACGGTGGTAGACCACCGCCAGTAGGTTCCACACCACCACCCGCGCCAGTATCTCCGCTCGTTGACGGTGCCTCTGACGACTTCGTACGCGATCCCCGAATCGGCGCTTGAATGCTTCGAAGAGTCCTTCCACCACCACCCGGCGCCGGTAGCGGCACCGGAAGGACCGCTTGTCCCTCCAGCGCCATACCATCCGCTTCCATGCCGGGTAGTTCCTCGGGAACGGGTGCCGGACACTCTGTTTCAGGTCCATGACCGGGGTGCCCCCCCGATCTTCGATGAGTTGCGCGTTCCGTCGCGACTGGTAACCCTTGTCCAATGCGACCAGACCCAGCTCGATGGACTCATCCACTTGGTCCAACAGGACCTCCAACTGCGGGCTGTCGTTCCACGTTCCCGCGGTGACCCGAGCGGCCAGGAACCAGGGGAAGCGGGCCCTCGTGCTGACGAGGGCGTGGAGCTTCAGGAACTTCTGCCATCGTCGCTCTCTCCCGAAGCGGAAGTCATACCACCGCTGGAACTGCTGCGTCCCCTCTCCCGTGGCGTCACCGGCGGTGTTCACTGGACCCGGGAAGACCGCCGCCAACTGGAGGGAGAGGCGTTGGACCAGCCTCTCCCAGTAGCGGACGGGGATGCGGTCTAGATTTCCCAGGACCGTGTTGGGGTGTGGAACCTTCGTGAACCCCAACACTCTGGGCAGGTCGGCCTGAGCCGTCAGGACCGCGTAGACGTGATCGTAGGACCATCCTTCCAAGGCACGGATGAGTAGGAAGCGTGTGATGTCCCGCGGATCCGCAGGGGGGTGACCACGGGTGTGCGGGTCGCGGACACGGTAAGGAGGTGGAGCTTCCTCCACCAAGCGGGAGAGGGTGGCGTAGAAGATGACCAGGCCATGACGCAAGAAGTCGCGGTAACGAGCGTAGTCCCGCCGGTGGAGGCCGTGGCGGTTGTGTTTCCGATGGAACGTGTTCTTTTTATGGTCGGCGTAGACTGAAGCTCCTTGGACAGCCCTTGGGCTGTCCCCGCGGCGTGTGGCGCGCACAACCAAACGCCGTCGGTCCCAGTTCTTCCCTTCTCTGTTCCATGGGAAGCAAGCTCAAGGGAGACTCCCTGTCACCCTGAGTGTGCTATTTGCCGGGCACACTCCACGCTCGCAGATCATTTATATTGTGGTTCCCAGTCGTTCGGGCTTGCGGGGTTCTCCCCGAATAGCCCTAGGACAAAAGCGCGTCGTCATGGATTCGATTTGACGATTTCCTTTGGAGGTCGCCTAGCCTCTTGTAGAAAAGACGAAAGAGTCGAGGATCCCTCCGTGGCATGTCTTTTTCCCTTGCCCAATCGACCAAGATTCCTTGGTCATGCGTCAACCCAAGGTCGTGCTGGAGTCGAACCCATGGCGTAGGGAATCCAGCGCTCCCATGAGTCGCTGCCTTCCGGACAAGACGGGCGCGCCGGATTGCTATCCTGAGACGATGAAGCGACTTCACTGTGCACCTCTTTCGCGCCCTTAAAAGTGCCTCGGATACTTCGAGGTCTGCCTGGAATACCAATTTCAATAGGCGATGGCGAAATACCTTAGCCGGAAGGTCAGACACTCCCTCCAGAGCGGCCTGTTCGATGTGCCTGACCGAAGCCGCCGCAAGATGTTGAAGGTCAACCCTCAATCGAGCTCGCTCACTGCGAATTTCGTTCGCCCAATCCTTGATTCGCGCTTGCGTCTCTTTCGAAGAGCCTTGAAGCCGGTCTGTCAGGAGGCGGTTGATCACATCGAGGTCGCGAAGAGCCCCCAAAGTATTCGAGAGTCGACCTAACCACTTGCCAACGCTCCGTAGTTCGCCCCTCTGAACTTGGGAGGTCAATCGGCGTAACATGCGGACTTCAACGCGAAACGCCCGGACATCCTTGTGGAGCGTGTGGATACGATTCTCGGCCGGCCGCACCCCCTTGGATATGGTCATGAGTGCCTCTTGAAGGCAAAGCCGTTTGTGGATGAGTGCCTTCGAAAAGCTTTGGGGGGTGACTCCTCGGGCGACCGACGAAAGATTGGGCGCGAGCGTGTCGACCCGGGTTAGCCTCTTCCTCAACGGAACGATTCCAGCCGTATCCCGTCAAAGAGTCCCTGCACGGAAGTCCTGACATCCCGGTGCACCTCTTCCGGCGAGCGGTTGGCGTTGATCCGGACGAAGTGATATTCCTCGGCCATCCAGTCGAACTGTTCCTTCAGGAGCTTCTGATACTTGTCGAAGCTTTCGAAGCGATCGGTGGAGATGCCCATATCCATCCCGGATTCCCAGTAGTCAAGCGATTGGTATCGGCTGAAGGCGCGGTGCATCAGGATGTCGGTCCGCGTGTCCAGAAAGAGTGTCAGGTTCGGGCGCAAAGCGAACTCGTAAAGCTTCATGGCCCATGCTTTTTCGGCTCCACGCACGATCGCACGGGCCATCAACGTGAAGATGTACCGATCGGCCAGCACTACATAGCCCGCAGAGAGGGCCGGGATGATCTTGTTCTCGAGTTGATCTGCGAAGTCCACGGCATAGATAAGCGCCATCGTCGTGGCGCCCAATAGATTTCCCTTCTTCGCCTGGTCGATTTGCTCAGAGACGAGGCTCGAACGGCGCAGTCCGGTCTCGAGGACGGCGCGCCCTTGCACCTCAAGGTATTCCCGTAACAGGTCGCACTCCGTGGTTCGGCCGGACCCGTCCGCCCCTTCTATGACGATCAACGTTCCTTTAAGGGACTCGACTGGACTGCCAGGCAAGCGGGTGCCGTAGGTCGAGAATGGAACCCGGGTCGAAACTCCACGATTCCGCAGTCGCGCC
>JAKBKR010000197.1 GCA_021832495.1 bacterium
GCGGCGCCTAGAAAAGCGGCTCGCCCAGCAGATCCGGGAGCTCGACGACCTGCTCCTCGTCACGCGCGAGCAGATCGCCATTGCGCTCGCCGAGCTGAGCCTCGGCACCCTCGGGAAGGGCTAACCCGCCTACCCCGGCAAGTTATCGGTGACGGGCCCGCGGTCGAACGCGTTCTCGCGTCACGCGGCTCTCGCTCAGATGGCTCTCCCCACGGGGCGTTTCCCACGCCACAAGGAGGGTTCCGGAGAACTCGTGGACGGCCCGGAGCATCTCCCGCAGGGCGGCGGCGCCCTCGGCCTGTGTCGCGGGATCGGTCGGTCCCTTCTCCAGAGCGTCCTGGGCGGCCGCGTCCAGATGACGCAGGAAACCTCGGAGGGCAAGTAGGACCGCGGGATTGGTCAGCCCGGCACTGACGACACTCTCCACCCGGCGCACCCCTTGACCGACCTTCTCCCGATCCATCTTTCCTCCTTCTACTTGAAATCGATCGTGAGGCGTGTGCCGGCGTATTTGGCCTCCCCCAGCTCACTACCGATGTAAGCGTAGGGGAGTAGGATCGTCCGGCGGTGCCAGCCGACCCGGACATAGAGCGTGTCCCCCCGGGCCACCACCTCAAGCTTCTCGTTCTCCACGAAGGGGAGCTCGATCGATATCTTCTTCACCCCACCCCGGGTGAAGAACCGGACCGGACGGAGCGACGCATAGATCTTGGAAGGGTCGTCCTGATGGAAGACGTCGCTCGCCAGGGTGAGGAGCCGATCGATCCCAAGGACCTCGTGCGGGTAGCGGGGGGAGTAGAGGAGCGGGACCTCACCGAAGGTCTCCCGGATCTGTTCGAGGTTGCGCTTCTCCTCGGTGCGAGCCTCCTTGAGGAACCCTCCCTCCTCCGTGCCGGGGAGGACGTTGTTCACGACGAGGAGCTCAATGGGGATGTCGAAGAGGCAGAGGTAGGTGTAGGCCCGCTGCGTCTCGGAAATGACCATCTTTTGCGGGTTGACCACGAGGCGTACGGTGGTCTGCTTCCCGTCCGAGAGCATCGACCGGACGTGCTGGGCCCGGTCGTAGAGCGTCTCGATGGCCTTGAAGAAGCTATCCTTGGGGAGCGGGGTCTTCATGACCCGTCCGACCGTGGGTCGGGCGAGCTTCACGATCCGTCGCTGCATGGAGAAGAACCGGTCGAAGTACCACCGAAGCACATCCGGCATCGATAACAGCCGGAGGGTGTCCGCCGTTGGGGCGGTGTCCATCACGACCACGTCGTACCGGTGCTCGCGCTCGTAGTTCTCGAGCAGGAGCAGGGCGGCGATGAGGTCCATCCCGGGCAGGATCACGATCTCCTTCGCCGTGATCTCGGTCATCCCTTGGGACTGGAGAAGGTCGGTGAGGTAGGAGTAGACCTCCTTCCAGTGTCGCTCCATCTCGGTGAGCACGTCGACCTCCTGTCCCTCGAGGTTCGTCGTGACCGGGGTGGGGTCCGATCCGAGCTTCACGGCCAGGGAATCGCCGAGGGAATGGGCACTGTCCGTCGACATGACGAGGGTGCGATGCCCGGCGCGTGCGGAGGCGAGCGCCGTCGCCGCCGAGAGCGAGGTCTTGCCCACCCCCCCCTTCCCGGTGTAGATGATCGTCCTCATCGTCGGTCTACCCTTCGGAGTCCTTCGAGAGGTCCTTGACCTCTTCTTCCAGGATGAGCATGCCCTGATAGCCGCAGGACCGGCAGAAGTAAGACGCCCCCGTGAAGAGCGTGGGTTCCCGGGTGATCTCCAGGGAGAGACACTTCGGGCACCTAAGTACGGTCTGGGGTCTCGGTCGTCGCTTGACCATCCTTCCCTGCCTCCTCTTCTCCGGGGGGCACCAACCGGAATGCGGTCTCGACCCGGTCCCCTTCCTCGAGGCGGATGAGACGGACCCCGAGCGTGTTCCGTCCCTGCTCCCGGACCTGCTTCATGGGGCTCCGGAGCACGATGCCGTTCTTGGTGGTGGCCATGAACTCGTCGGCTTCAGCGACGGGGAAGGCGCCCACCACGTTCCCGTTGCGTCCCCCGGTCTTGATCGTGATCACACCGGAGGCCCCCCGGTTGGTGTAGCGGTAGTCCGTGAGCGGCGAACGTTTCCCATAGCCCGTCGAGGTGATGGTGAGGAGCGAGGGCAATCCCTCGCTTACCACGGCCATCGACACGATCCGGTCGTCCTTCCCTTTGAGGCGGGCCCCGATCACCCCGTAGCTTGTCCTTCCCATCGGGCGGACCTGGGTTTCAGAGAAGCGCACGAGCTGCCCTTCGCGCGTCGCCAGGAGGATCTCGTTCTTCCCGGTGGTGTGGGCCACGTCGACGAGCTCGTCGCCCGGTTCGAGGAGGACAGCCCGGATCCCGTTGGCCCGGATGTTCTGGAACTGGGCGAGCTCGGTACGCTTGACCAGCCCCCGGGCGCTCGCAAAGAAGAGGTAGCCGTCGCCCTCGAGGTCGCTGATGGGGAGCTCCGCCTGGACCTTCTCCCCCTCCATGAGCTTGGGCAGGACATTGATGATCGCCTTACCTTTGGTGTGGCGTCCCCCCTCCGGGATCTCGTACGCTTTGAGGCGGTAGACCCGGCCCAGTGTGGTGAAGAAGAGGATGTGGTCGTGGGTGCCGGTGACAAAGGCCCGCGTGACGAAGTCCTCCTCCTTCGTCTCCATCTGGACAAGCCCCTTGCCCCCCCGCCGCTGGGAACGGTAGGTGTCGAGCGGGAGCCGCTTGATGTAGCCGTCATGCGTCACGAGGACGACGACCTTCATCTCCGGAATGAGGTCCTCTATGGTCCGCTCATCGAACCCTTCGACGAGCACGGTCCGACGGGCGTCGGCGTACCGCTCCTTGATGTCCTTGAGCTCGCCGGAGAGCACGCGGTCGAGCTCCTTGGGGTTCGCCAGGATCTCCTTGAGCCGCTTGATGTCGGCCTCCCTCTCCCGGGCCTCGATCGTGACCGACTCCCGCTCCAGGGCCGTGAGCCGGGAGAGGCGCATGTCTAGGATGGCCTTGGCCTGCTCCTCGCTCAGGAGGAACTTGCCCATGAGCGACGTCTGCGCGGCGGCGACATCTTTCGACCGGCGGATGAGACGGACGATCTCATCGATGTTCTCAATGGCCACCAGGAAGCCCTGGAGGATGTGCAACCGGTCCTCGGCCTTCTTGAGGTCGAACTTCGAGCGACGGGTGATGACCTCCCGGCGATGCTGGAGGTGCAGATCAAGCATCGTCCGTAACGTAAGGACGCGAGGGCGATCATTGACGAGGGCGAGGTTGATAACCCCGATCGTGTGCTCGAGGTCGGAGTGCTGGTAGAGCTGGTTCAGCACGATCTCGGGGTTCGCATCCCGCTTCAGTTCGAAGACCACCGATATCCCGTCCTTGTCGGATTCGTCCCTGAGGTCTGAGATCCCCTCGATGCGCTTGTCCTTGACGAGCCCGGCCACCTTCTCGAGCATCTGGGCCTTGTTGACCTCGTAGGGGATCTCGGTCACCACGATCTCGTTGCGCCCATCCCGCTCCCGGGTCTCGGCCTTCGCCCGGATGCGGAGGGTGCCGCGTCCGGTCTCATAGGCCTCCCGGATCCCCTCGTTCCTCGCCAAGATCCCTCCCGTGGGAAAGTCCGGGGCCGGCAACACCCGCATGATGTCATCAAGGCTCGCCCCCGGTTGCTCCAGGACGAGCAAGAGGGCATCCACCACCTCGCCGAGGTTGTGCGGCGGCATGACCGTCGCCATCCCCACGGCGATCCCGGCCGTGCCATTGACGAGAAGGTTCGGAAGCTTGGAGGGCAGCACCTTCGGTTCCTTGAGGGTCCCGTCGAAATTGTCGAGCCAGTCGACCGTTTCCTTGTCGTTGTCGACCAGCATCTCTCCGGCGAGCGCCGAGAGCCGCGCCTCGGTGTACCGCATGGCAGCGGCCGAGTCTCCGTCGATGGACCCGAAGTTCCCCTGCCCGTCCACCAAGAGATACCGCAGGGAGAAGTCCTGCGCCATGCGCACCATCGCATCATACACGGCCATGTCCCCGTGGGGGTGGTACTTGCCCAGCACCTCTCCCACCGTGCGGGCGGACTTGCGATATGGATGATCGTGAGTGGCCCCAGCCTCCCACATCGACCATAGGATCCGGCGATGAACGGGCTTGAGCCCATCCCGGACGTCGGGAAGTGCTCGCCCGACGATCACGCTCATCGCGTAATCGATGTACGAATGATGCATCTCCTCCTCGAGGGGGCGAGGAAGGATCCGGCCCACGGGCTCGCTGGGGGGTGGTGCCTCTGCCGGAGGGGTGCCTTCCATGTTACCTCTTCAGACCTGCGAGCTGCTGGGATAGAAGCTCGTCGGCCTTATCAAGGAATCTCTCCTCAGAACCGGGTGGGATCGTGGCCCCTCCGGCCACCCGATGCCCTCCTCCCTCACCCTGGACGGCTCGGGCAGCTTCCCGGCAGGCCCGATCCAGGTCCAGCCCCTGCTCCACGAGCCAAGAGGTCCCCCGGGCGGACACCTTGATGACACTCCCCCGCCGGCCGAGAGCAAAGGCGGGGCGCGTCGAGTCCAGGAAGTAGCTGATGCCGAACCCCGCAACGGCTCCGCCCAGGGCGGCTTCGGAAACGGAAAACCATTGCAGGGACTGCTTCGTGCTGAGCGCGGCGGGCAAGCGCCTCAGGTTCTCGAGGACGGAGGAACGCCACTTGCGTTCGAGCTCCCAGGCACGGGCGAGCGCCCGCGGGTCTCCCAGGGCCATGGCGATCCCGAC
>JAKBKR010000198.1 GCA_021832495.1 bacterium
AAGGAGCATGCCTACGGATTCCCGTCCACTATCGACGATGCTCCGGGAAACGAGTCCGGCGTTTGTGATCAGTTGTTCCGCTTCGGCCGAGACGAATCCGGCGGAACTGAGCAGTTCGCGTGCCCGAGGCGGGTTATCCGTCCCGATCGCAATGAGACTCTTCATCCCTTCCCGGGATACAAGGACGTTCGCCGAAGTGATGTTGAGCTTGTGCTGCGCGAGGATGTCCAGGACCCGGAGGAGATTGCCCGAACGGTCCTCAAGGCCGACGACGATGAGCTCCTGTGCGTCCACCTTGTACCCTTCCCTTCGTAGCAGCCAGAGCGCTCGCTCGGTGTCGCTCACGACCATCCGGATGTAGCCACGCTGGGATTGAGAGTGGACTGAGATAGCGGCCACGTTGATCCGTCCCTCGGCGAGCAGCTTGGCGATCTTTTGGAGGGCCCCCGGCTTGTTTCCCAGCACGAACGCGATTTCTTCCAGCACCATAGCCAGGGCAAAAGACAAAGGGGAGTTGGATATAAAGCGATTCATCAATGCCCGATCGCGAGCCGCTGGTCTTCCCTTCCCGGGGGCCGGAAAAGGGGAAGAAACGGACGAATGGGATCACACACATCCTTGATCGTTTGGATGCGCCCCTGGCCGAGGAATGGCTTCCCCTGGCCGCCCCATACATCGACATCGTCAAGATCGGTTGGGGTTTGCCGCTCCTGTTTCCCCGGGAGGCCATCCGCCGGAGGATCCACCAGTACCACCAGCAATCGCTGGAGGTCTCCACGGGGGGGACTTTGCTCGAATTCGCTGTCCGACACGGACGCGCGGGGAAGTTTGTGGGGGAGGCCAAGGACCTCGGTTTCGACATTGTGGAAGTGAGCGAAGGCGTGATCGATCTCACGCTCGAGCAGGTAGAACAGATGGTCGACCTCGTGCGCGGAGCGGGACTTGAAGTCCTGGTTGAGGTAGGGAAGAAGGATGTCCAGCACCAGTACTCTTTACGAGAGACAATGGGTCGCCTCCTTCATGCACGTAAACTCTCCCCGCGTAAGGTCATCTTAGAAAGCCGGGAGAGCGGCAAGGGGGTCGGAATCTATGATGAGAACGGTGGAATCAAGTGGGACTGGGTGCATGCTATCACCGCTTCGATGTCCGCCGAAGACATCATCTTCGAGGCCCCACGGGAGGAGCAACAGATAGCGCTTATCAAGGAACTGGGGTCCGAGGTCAACCTGGGGAACGTGGCCCTCGACACCGTGTTCCCGTTGGCTTCCCAGCGTCTTGGGTTGCGGGGGGATACGTTCGGACTCCCGGTGCACAAGGCGCTCCCGGAGGGTTCACCGGCGGCCAAATTCGTCTATTACCTCATCGAGAACCACCATGGGCTCGAACAAGGCGAGATCGTAACCATCTCGCGGCTCCCACGCCGGACCGTTCAGTTGGCGGTTAAAGAACTGGAACGTCAGGGTCTGATCGTGGAGGGCATCTCCTTGCGGGACGCCAGACGGCGCGAATATCGGTGCGTCTGAACGATGCGTTTTTAGGATCGGTTGGCCGGCGGGGCAAGGGCCTGACGCACATCGGCTTCTGGCACAGCGATCTTGGCCTGTTCGAGGAGGAGCTGGCGCACGCCCGCGCTGTCCTTGCCTTCGGGAAGCGCCTTCGCCGAGAGGGTCCGGATGTCCTCCCAGTAGTTCCAAGGGAAGATGAACCAGGCCCAACGCTCCTTGGGGACCTCTTCGGCATAGTAGGTGGGAACGTACTTCGAATGCGTGATGTGGAGGAAGGCGGCGCTTTCCACCTGCCGGGGCCCGGTGGCACGGACATGCTCGACGGCGAGCCGAAGGCTCTCCCCGGTGTCGGTGATGTCATCGACAACGAGTACGGAGCGCCCGTCCACGGGAGAAGTGAGCTTCTCCGTGATCTCGGCCTTACCGGTCTGTGTTGCGGTCACCCCCCAATGCTGGGCGCGCAACGCGGCGAGATGCTTGACCCCTAGGCGGTCGGCGAGGAGGCGGGAGGGCACCCATCCGCCACGCGTAAGCCCGACAATGGTTTCGGGGGAACGGCCAGCGGCGCTGATCTTCCCGGCCAAGGCATCCGCCCACCGGTCAATGTCGTCCCAATGCACGAGATGGCAGACGGGAAGGTCCACGGACGAGCCTCACTTCGGCGAGGAGATGAAGATTTCGGCGGCGACGGGTCGCGTCCGACCCGGCGGTTGCGCCGGGGCGTTCCGTCGGTGGGTCCCTGACCCCCGGCCATCAGCTCGCCCATCAGTCATCATGATTCAGCTGGTTCTTGGTATCATCATTTGGCCGGTTGCGACGAAGACAAGGAGTCCAGATACTCCTTCAAGAGCGCGAGGTCCCGGAACCCTCGCCGCCAAGCCACGAGAAAGGCTGCGGCGGGTTGAGCGACCCCCAAGTGATCCGCAACCTGGGCGATCTCCTCGAGGATCGCTTCGGGCTTCGCTGACGGGTCCGCGGAATGGATTTGGGCGATCAGTCGGGGGAGGAGAGGGGTGGATGGGATCTTTGGGAGCCGGGAGAGGAAGTCCTCCGGAGGGTGGTACCCGATGGGGACGTCAACTCCACTCAGGTCAGAAGAAGCGCTCAGGCGGTCGCCTTCACGCCGGAACAACCCCCGAGCCACGAGCGCCTCGAGCACCACTTTGGCCTCGCTGGGTTTGAAGAGATGTAGTTCGTAGGACAGGGCACCTTCCGCTTGGTTCGCTGTGGCGGGACGGTGACCCAATTGGCGCCAAAGGTAGGCCCCCACGATCTCGAGATCCTCACTCAAGGGATACCTCCATGATCGCGCCGGCGGCGCCTGAGGCCCGCAAGCTCTCCATCTCTTCGGGTCGAAGATTCTTCACATAGACCTGTACGGACTGGGCGAGCGATGCGACGGTCTCCCATCCGGTGGCGGCCGATGTGAGTATGAACGTATCCAGACCCCAACTGGCCACCTCGCCGATAAAATCCTGGGCGGTAACCCGGTCATACCGCGGATCCCGACTTTCGACCCGGTCCCCATTTAAGGCGACCTCGAGTGCGATCTCCTCGGTGAGTGCGAGGGCCCGGCGGATCTCTGTACGCAGGTCGGCAAGGTCCTTTGTGGCTACGACAACGCGAGAGGCCCCAGCCACGACGATATCAATGACCTGATCCGCATTCGTAGGGGCGGCCTCGACCCAGATGTCCTGGCCCCGGGATATCTCCTGTAGATAATCGAGTTGAGGGTCCCCACCCTCTTTCCCGTTGACATCCACAAGGTAGATGTGGTGGTACGCTGAGAAGAGTCGGTCCGTGATATCGAACACGTCCGGGATCTCGTCCCCTTCGGAGCGCAGGGGGGCGTATCCCCCTGGCGCAGCCCGAACCACCTGTCCATTCAGGAGGTAGACGAGCGGAAACACGGCGGGGCCTTCCAAGGCTTTCACGGGAAGCCGGAGGCTTGGCGGGATATTATGCCTGACCTCAAGGGCCGGAACCATAGTGGAGGGGTACGGAACGCTGCGGACCTGACGGGTCACCGTCCGGCCAGTGGGCGAGTAACGGGGGAGATCTTCACCGCGGTCCCGTAGGCAATGATCTCATCCATCGTAGCTTGCAACTCGTTCGAGTCGAAATAGATCTGGATGACGGCATCACCACCAATGGATTGGGCGTGTTCGACCAGGCGTTGCAGCGCTTCGTGGCGGGCCAGGTAGGCGTTCTGGGTGTACTGCGTGATCTCGCCACCAACCAGGCTTTTGAAGCCGGCCCCTATCTGCCCACCCAGACCGCGGGTCCGGACCGTGATGCCCACGACCAACCCCAAGCTCTGGGTGATCTCAAAACCGGGGATAAAGCTGGTCGTGCTCAAGGGTATCGCAAAGTTGGGGGAAGGCACTACTTGGGGTGGGCTCGGCTTCGGCATAACAAAAACCTATTCCTAGTTGGAATTTAAGGCGTCTGTAAGCTATGGGAATAGCGTCCCCCCAATGGTTCTCCTTTTGCGAACAGTGACCCACGCCCACCAAGGTCCCCAACTTCCACGCCACGGGAGCGGACGCCGATGCGAGGCCTGAACTCTTAGCCTAGACGTGACCCAAGGGTGGAACATTACCCTGGATCAGAGATCGAATTGTTTCCGGTTCCTATTCGGGTGGATGCCGGGCAAAGGTATAAGACCCGGAGCAGAGTCCCTATCTCGAACCTCCTATGGTACTCGACTCGCTCGGGAAGTCCCTTCGTTCCATTCTCTCCAAGATCGCCAAGTCGTCGACCATTGACGAGGAACTGCTGAACGAAGTGGTCAAAGACCTGCAGCGGGCACTTCTCCAAGCGGATGTGAACGTGAAGCTCGCACTCGAACTCACCCAGCGGGTGCGTGCGCGGGCACAAACCGGCAAGGTCCCGGCCGGGGCCAACCTTCGGGACTATCTGGTGCGGGTCATCTACGAGGAGATCTGTGGGATCTTGGGACCCGAAAAGCCGTACGCTGTGAAACCCAAGCGGATCATGCTGGTCGGACTCTTCGGTCAAGGCAAGACCACCCATGCGGGGAAACTCGCCCGGTACTACCAGAAGAAGGGGGTCCATACCTTGCTGATCGCCGGGGATATCCACCGACCGGCGGCCATCGACCAACTCGAACAATTGTCGAAGAAGGTCAAGGCGGGGTTCTATGCGAACCGGGCGGAACGCCGTGCTGAGGTCATCGCCCGGGAGGGGCGGGCGAAGGCAGCACCTTCGGAG
>JAKBKR010000199.1 GCA_021832495.1 bacterium
GGCCCCCGTGACCTTCTCGCACTGACGAGAGGGACCCCGTCCGAAGGAACTATGGCGGGAGGTGCCTGGGTCCCCCATGGACTTCCTCGTGGACGCCCTCTTCTACGCGGCACTCTCGATCGGCATCGCGATCGGGCGGTGGAGGGCGATGCCCCAACGTCTCACATGGCTGATCCAAGCCACCATCCTGGTCCTCGTCGGCACCCTAGGATTCCAGTTGGGGACCGAGGGACTGCTCGACACGCCCTACCTCGTGGGAGAGTCCGCGCTTTTCGCCGTCCTGCTGGTCGCCGTGACCGCCACGATCGCCGAGTTCCTGGGGCGACATCATGCCTCCCGCTCGCAGCTCGGGAGATGGACCTGGAGTTCCCTGTGGCTCCCCGCCCTCATCCTGCTCTCCTTGGTCGCAGGGTACCTGGCCGGAAGCCTCCTTCCCGCGTCCCCCACGCAGGCGGCCTTGACATTCGAGGAGGCCGATCTCCTGCTGCTGCTCTTCCTCGTGGGGTGGGACATACGCCTCTCTTGGAAGGCGGTGCGCCGGGCGATCATCCCGATCACGTCGGCCGCGCTGGGAGTGGCTGTGCTGGTTCCGCTCGTGTCCCTCATGGCCGGTATCCCATGGAACGTGAGTGCCGCGCTGCTGGGTGCGTTCGGGTGGTACAGTATGGCCGGGCCGCTGGTCGGTGCCACGCTCGGTCCGACGCTCGGGCTCATGGCCTTCCTCATCAACTTCCTCAGGGAGAACTTCACGATGATCGGGGCCCCGGCCATCGGACGGTTTTCCGGGGGGGAGGGGATCGCCGCCTGCGGCGGGGCTACCGCGATGGATACCACCCTCTACTTCGCCATCCGCTACGGAGGGGAAGGGGCGGGTGGGGTTGCCCTATCGTCCGGGGCCGTCCTCACCCTTCTCGCACCCATTCTCCTGACGCTCTTCCTTCTCTGACCAACCCTGGGTCCGAGGGCTTGCGTCCCTCGGGCTCGGCCTACCCGAGAAGCGAGCGGCAGACCGGGCAAAGCGGCACCCGGAGGCTGAGCGTGTGGTCGACCCGCTCGACCTCGTCCCCGGATTCCTTGAGCTCGTAGGAAGGTACCGTAAGGCTCACCTCGCGCTCCTCGAACGGGACGGACGTCTCAAGCTTCGGCGCTTCTTTAAGCTTCGAGAGGGCGTTCTGGATCTTCAAAAGGTCCGTCTGAAGGCGGGCGACGGTGGTCCGGGTCTGGACGGTAAGGGTGTGGGTCTTCTCCGGGCTCGGTTCGGTCGCGATGAGGACGGGCCAGACCTCCTGGAGCCCCGGGATGAACTCCATCATGGCGTCCGGTTCGCGTATGGCGGTCTCCCACGAGATGTCCTTGCGGATCTTCTTTGCGAACGACTCCAACTGGCGGATCTGCCCCTCAAGGTCCTCGGCCTTGCGTTCCAGATCGCCGACATAGCCCTCGGTGGACTGGGAGATCTTCGAGACCTCCATCTGGATCAACTGGCGGGACTCGGACTGGGACCTGCCACAAAGGTAACAGGACGCCTCTTTCACTGGGGTAGCCTTCTTGCTCGGCATAGGAGATCGCCCACGCATCCCCCCACCGTATAAAACGGGTGCTATGGTTCCGCACGGTACCGGAGGAAAGAACGGGCTCAACGAGTGCGACCTCGGTGCGGTGACGTTCCAAGACCGATCTACTCGGCACCGAGCGGGGGCCGACCGGGGCTCACCTTGAGCCAGCTGTGCAGCCGATCCTCGTTGTGCATCGAGACGAGGATCAGGACGTACCCTCCCTCCTCGAGCCGGGTGCCCACAGGGGGATCCAACATCACATCGAACAGCCTCCCGTTCCGCCCTTCCTTTTTGCGGAGGGCCACGCCCACCAAGAGCGCGCCCGTCGCCTCGCGCAGAAGTTTATGTCCCTCGTCGAAGGTGAGGCCCACGAGCGGATTCCCCGCCGCGAGGGGATACTCGTTCAGATCGGATCCGTACCCGGCGCTGGTGAGGTCGCTGATGGCCTCCGCCACCTCGGGCTGGGCGGCCGCGGCCGAGACCATGCGCCCCCCGAGGTCCATGGGACTGATCACGTAGGTCACCCCGGCGGCATGGAGCGTCTCCCGCAGCTCCTCGTGGAAGGCGGAGACCACCACGCGCAGGTGGGGAGCGAGGTTCTTCAGCAAGAGCGCGGTCATCAGGTTCCGCGCATCGTCGTCGCTGGCCACGATGGCCTCGAGGGCCTTCGGCAGGTTCAGGAGCTCGAGGGAATGGCGCTGGGCGTAGTCCCCGAGGCCCATGTAGATGTCCCGGTCCTTCGTCACCCGGCCCCGGAGGTCCGGGTTGGATGAGGCCGACCGGACAAGCTGCGAGACGAACGTGCGGATCTCCGTCAGCTTCTCCGCCGTGCGGGTCATGATCGCCACCTTGCGTCCCGTCAGGATGAGCTCCTCGAGGGCGGAGCGAGCGACCGCATTCCACCCGAGGATCACCACATGCCCCGTGATCTTCGTCCCATCCAGGCCGAGCAATTCCTCTTCGCGTGCCTCGATCGCCAAGGTACTGATGGTCGAGACCACGTATCCTATAATCCCTATGGTGGAGCCGGCCAGGACCATCGCGAAGATCTTGGACGGGGTGTTGGTCGGGACCACATCCCCATAGCCGACCGTGGACATCGTGATAACGCCCCAGTAGACCCCGTTGAGGAGGCTCACATGCATGTAGTAGATGAAACCGGATACGCAAACCGTGAATAGGACCACGACTAGGCTGAGCGGCTTCCAGATCTTCCGGAATACCCTGAAGAGTCGCACGTTGGGTGCCATCCGCCCGGAATCTTAATCATATCGGTGGCCGGGGCTCCCCATCCCGAGAGCATTCCAAAGACGATGAACCGACCCGTTCCACGTTTTGGCCTCCATGGGTCGCGAAGGAAACGGATGGCATCGGGAATGCGGGTCCGAGGTTTCCAGTGGAAACACAGCCTTATCTCCCCTCCCTTCGTCCCCAGGTACCGATGGACCCCGGAGACCCTCTGCAACGTTCCCTCGAGACCGCGTTCGGGATGTCGGAGTTCCGCCCGCACCAGCGCGAGATCATCGAGGCGGTGCTCCGGGGAACCTCGACCCTGGCCGTGATGCCGACGTCGGCGGGGAAATCCCTATGCTACGAGCTTCCCTCCCAATTGCTCCCCGGAAAGACCTTGGTCATCTCCCCCCTCATCTCGCTCATGGTGGACCAGGTCCGCCATCTGCACCACCGGGGACTTGCCGCCTTGGCTTTTTCCAGCCATGATCCGGCCGAAGAGACGCACCGGAAGCTCGAAGAGCTGCGTTCGGGTCCGACCCGGCTCATCTACGCGGCGCCCGAGCGCCTGTGGCAACGCGAGTTCCTTTCGGCCGCGGAGTCCGTCCAATGGAGCCTGCTCGCCGTGGACGAGGCACACTGCATTTCCCAATGGGGCCACGATTTCCGTCCCTTCTACCGGCTCCTCCCATACTTCCGTGAGCGCATCGGTTCACCCCCGCTCCTTGCACTTACCGCGACCGCGCCAACCGCCGTCCAACACGACATCGTCCGCGAGTTCCAAACCCCCATGGAGAAGTTCGTCGTCCCCATGGACCGACCCAACATCCGCTACGGTGTCAAGACCCTCGCTTCCGAAGAGGAACGGATCGCGTATGTGACGGACCTCCTGGGACGGACGGAAGGCCGGATCCTGTGCTACGTGGCCCGGCGCCGGGACACCGAACGCTGGGCCGACCTCCTCCGGAAACGCCTCCGGGACGAGGTGCTCCCGTACCACGCCGGGCTCCTCCCGGAGGAGCGCACCCGCTACCAGGAAGAGTTCATGCGCGGCCATGCCCGCATCGTCGTGGCCACGAATGCCTTCGGAATGGGCATCGACAAGGAGGATGTGCGGGCTGTGGTCCACATCGGCCTCCCGGGGTCCCTGGAGGCCTACTCCCAGGAATCGGGCCGGGCGGGCCGTGACGGGCTGCCTTCGGTGGCGTTGCTCGTGCTCGTTCCGCAACCGGACATCGCCCAACGCCAGTACCTCCTCGATGTGAGCGAGCCGGACGAGGCGTGGGTGCGCGCACGCCTCGCGGAGGGCGCCACCCTCCGCCCCGGAGAACATTGGCACGTCGCGGTGGGTCCCGAGGAATCCGAGAAGGCCCGCCTCTTCCTCTCCTACCTCGCCGAACGAAGGGTCCTCCATCCAAAACACTGGGGCGACCCGTGGTTCCCGGTCACGCTCGTGCGCCCCCTCACCGACCGCGATGCCGAGTATGTCCTGGACCGCCTCCACCACTGGCGCGAGGTGCGCCGTCAGCACTTTGCGGTCATGCAGGACTACGTCCGCACGCAGGAATGTCGGAGAGATTTCCTGCTCCGTTACTTCGGGCACCATGCCCACCGCCGGACGGAGGCCTGTTGTGATGTGTGCGATGGGGCGCACTGGGAACCCCGCCCCCCTGCCCTCGTGCTCGCGGGTCCGGTGCCCGAGAACTTCTGCCGCAAGCACGGGATGCTCCTCCAGCATGCACCGGGTGGGGCCCGGCTCTGCCGGCTCTGCCGGCGGGAGCTCGAGGTCCCCGCATCCGAACCCGCTACCCAGACTTCCCCCGTTTCGGCCACCGAGGGACAGGCCCGGGACCCATCCCCCACCGAACCCCTCGGAACCATCCCCCCTTCGAATGATCCG
>JAKBKR010000200.1 GCA_021832495.1 bacterium
GGGAATCTGTCAAACTCATCGTGTCCGCCTCTTGCGTCCACGAGTTCGGCCGGAAGTCTTTTTCTTGCGGTGAGTTCTCGCTCTTCTAGCCTGGTCCTGGGTGAGGGAAGAGACGCCCTCCTCAAGGCGCGAGAGACGCTGGTTCAACTCCGCGAAGTCTTTCACCAGCTGCGCGAGTGCCACACTCTCAGGCGGGGGAGAGGGACTCTCCCTCACACGGTCATGCTCATCCAGGGTTCGCCTCTCGAGCGTGGCGGAGCTCCTGCGCGATCGGAAAGGGAATTCGTGATCCCTCAGGCGGTTCCAGAGGTTCAAGACCAACGGGACAAGGCCAGCAATAGACGCGACTGCCCCTGCAACATAGAGAATCTCTAGACCGGTTTCGTGTTCGACAATGATGACAGAATTCAGTTCGCCATCGGTGACTCTCCATGCCCGACCATGATAGTATTCGGAAGGCTTTCCCCCGGCAAGGGTAGCGACATGGAGGGGCTTCAATTCTTCCAGGAGAGCCGCGTAGTCCGCTGAGGTCGCATATCCGCGCCCTCTTGCCTTCAGCGACTCGATTTCCCTGTAGGAGCTGCATCCCAGATCTGACGCGGCATTCTTGAACATGAGACGGAACCTTTCGTCTCGGTTGCGGTCGTGGCTCATCCCGCCAACACCCCGTTCAACTCCTCGATGACCTTCGTGAACTCCTTCCCGAACACCGTGCTCGCCCTTCCAAGCCCGCCCTTCTGACTGAAGGGCGCGTACTCGAATGCATCAGCGTCAATCGCAAGGCTCCCTGCAATGTGGTCCCGCATCAGCTCAAGCCACTCCCGCTGTTCCGGTGTGAACTTCTTCCCGCCTGCCTCTTGCCCCTTGATCCACTCCTCGAACCGTTCCTTGACGTGCTCTGGGAACGGTTCCAGGACCTCCTCCTGTTTCAGGGCGAACCGAACCAGGCTCACGATGTCCGTCAGGAGCCGCCTCTGGCTTGAGCCCTTCACCTTGTCCCTCTCCAGCGTCTCGTAGGCCCGCCAGAGAACCTCCGGGGTCCATTGCCGCGGAGGTGCGCTGATCGCATCGACGAGGGCCTTCACATCTTCGAAGGTGAGACGCTTCGAGTGCGGCTTCGCGTAGAGGATCTGGAGGGCGGTGATCTCCTCCTTGTGCTCCCGGATGAACTCCTCGAAGTCCTTGACAATGGTCTTCGCGTGCGCCTTTGCATTGGCCGAGAAGCCGACCTCCTCGAGATGGTCCTGGCTCACGTTGTCGATGACCTGCTCGGCCCGCTTCTTGACCTCAAGGATCTTTTCCCGGAGGGCGGGGTTTCCCGCCAGTGGCGTGAGCGCTTCCCGTAGGAGCTCCTCCTTCGCCTCCTTCACAGCATCGGGCGGAGGCGTGGCCCCGACGGGGAGCTTCAGCTTCACCCGCGCCGCCTCAATGTGGGCGTCCGGGTCCAGGGCTTTAACAATGCCGCCCGTGATCTCCTTCAGACCGGGGCCCCCGCTCGCCTCCCGGATGGCTGCCTTCTGCTCCTCCGACAGCCTCCGGTCGAGGCGGGAGAGCTTCCCTGCGAGGGTGCTCGCAAGGGTCTCCCCTGCCGCCCCGAAGCCGACCTGTTTGAGGACCTTCTCAAGGCTGGCCTTGGGCTCACGGTCCAGCGAGAACGTGTCGCTGAGCTCGCTCTCGCAGGCCCCGACACAGTCCACGATGACAAAGCGGTCCTTCACGGTGGCATCTTCACCTGAGACCGCCCGGAGGTCGGAGGGGCTGATGACGCGGACCCCACGCCCCTTCATCTGCTCGAAGAAGGTGCGGGACTTCACCGCACGCAGGAACATCACGATCTCAAGGGGTCGGATGTCCGTCCCCGTGGCGATCATGTCCACGGTCACGGCGATGCGCGGATTGAAGCTGTTCCGGAAGGCCTGGATGAGGTCTTCGGGCTTGGCACCCGTGGTCTTGTACGTGATCTTCTGGCAGAACTCGTTCCCCTTGCCGAACTCATCCCGGACGATCTCAACGATGTCCTCGGCATGGGAGTCGTCCTTGGCATAGATGAGGGTCTTCGGGACCTCGGCCCGCCTCGGGAATATCTCGGCGGAGAGCTTCTCCTTGAACGTGCGGACCACCATGCGGATCTGGTCCTTGGCAACGACATCCCGGTCCAGGCTGTCGGCACCGTAGGTGAGGGGTTCGTCGAGTCGTTGAAGGGTGACCGCCCGGGTCTCCCGGTTGCGCTTGTCGATCCACAGGCCCGCCTGAATGGTGCTTCCCTTCTTCGTAATCTCGGTGAGGATGCGGTAGACGTCAAAGTCCACGTTCACCCCGTCGGCGACCGCCTGCTCGTGGTTGTATTCCATCACGAGGTTCTGGTTGAAGAACCCGAAGGTCTGCTTCCCGGGAGTGGCCGTGAGCCCGATGAGGAACGCATCGTAGTACTCCAGGACCTGGCGCCAAAGCGTGTAGATGGAACGGTGGCACTCGTCGACGAAGACGACATCGAAGAGCTCGGGCGGGACGTTCGGGTTGTACTGGATGGGTACGGGTTGGTCCAGGAGCCCCGCTCCCGTGCTGAACTGGGAGCCTTCCTCCAGAGCAGGGTCAAGCTCCGGGTCTCCCCGGAGAATGGAGTAGAGCCGCTGGATCGTGGTGATGACCACCCGTGCCACAGGGTCGATCTTGTTGGACGTAAGGAGCTGCACGTTGTAGAGCTCGGTGAACTTCCGCCCATCGTCGGGGGTGACGTACTGCTGGAACTCCTTCAGCGCCTGCCGACCGAGGTTGGCCCGGTCGACGAGAAAGAGTATGCGCCGGGCATCCGCAAACTTCACGAGGCGATAGGCTGCTGTGATGGCGGTGAAGGTCTTTCCGCTCCCGGTGGCCATCTGGATCAGGGAGCGGGGGTGGTTCTGGGCCAGAGACTTTTCGAGGTTCTCGACCGCCCGGGCCTGGGCCGGCCACAAACCCGCGGTGACGAGCGGGGGCATGTGACGGATGCGTCCCCGGAGGGAGGAAGGGCGGTCCGACCCGGGCAACCGGCCAGCCGTCAGCCACTCCCGGAATGTCTCGGGGCGGTGGAAAGAATAGACCAGACGGCTTCGTGCCTCGGGATCGAGGAGGTTCGTGAAACGGGTCTCCACCCCGGTGCTCTGGTATAGGAACGGGAGCGGGCGCACCGGCGCCGGGAGACCGTCGGGGAGGCCGGTCGAGTACTTCCCGGTCTGGACCTCGACCCCAGTGAGGGTACTCCCTTCAGGCTTGGCCTCGACAACGCCGACCGCTTTGCCATCGACGTAGAGAAGGTAATCGGCGATGCCGTGCCCGGACTTCAATGGGAACTCACGGATGGCGACACCCGGGCCGGCATGGAGATTCGTAGCCGAGACGTCCTGAACCTTCCATCCGGAACGAGCAAGCATCTTGTCAATCTGCTTGCGGGCTTCTTCTTCCGGGGTCAAGCTCGCTGTCACTCCGTCCTATACAGAAGGAATGGGCGCATAAGAAGCCAGCCCGCCCATGTGGTCCGCGCCCCTACACCGGTGCCCGGATTTCGACCTTGCCCTCGACCTGCTCCGTGTGGTCGCTATTCCAAGCAACAAGCTGTGGAGTGATGGCCCGGCGGCAGGCATTGAACTGGCGCATGATCTCCTCGCACTCAGGGTGCACCTCGATGAGCTCCTTGACTCCGGGACGCCTTAAGGCATCCCTCAGAAGGGTTTCGTACCCTTCCGTCGTTTCGGTCATCCGCTCACTCCTTTGAGGGAGCGTGTCCATGCTCCGGGTGGCCCCACAGATCGAAGAACATAGTTCGATTGTCTCTCCCTCGCTCCCGCTTGGTCTCGGTCGTCAGCTCGAACCCCATCCGTTGGTAGAATCCCACGGAACGCGGTGTGGCTTGGAGGGTAAGCAATCTGGCCGCAATGCCAGTTTCCATGACCATCCCTGCAATGTAGTGGAGCAGGTGCGTCCCGATGTCCCGGCCCCAGTACCGCTTGTCGACAGCCAGACGCCCGATCTTGACGCTGGGGATACTTTCCAACTTGATACCCGATAGCGGCTTGAATGACTTGACAGTTCTGAGATACTCGACCCGTAGGGTGTCCGTGCACACCGTGAAATAGGCGACGAGCCGGCCCTCACTCTGGAGGTACACGAGGTAGGTAGACCCCAGACCCTCCGCCTCGTAACGTGAAACTTGGTCCTTGGTGAGGAACTCGTTCAGGTCACGGTCGTCGCAATCGAAGGACTCCACGTCTTGCGTTGGCCGGAACGGTTCGATCCTGAGAGTACGGAAAGGGATGGAGGGCTTCTCCTCCTCGCTCGACCCTCGGGAATCGGAGGGTACCATGCCGAGAAGTCCTCAGTCACCCTTGGTAGGAGGACGGAGTGTCCTGTAGACCTCGCGAGAGCCTTTCCAGCGCTCGCGCTGATCCTTGTTGAGCTTGAACGTCTCCAGCTTCTTGAGGAACTCCTTGGCTTCCTTCCCCTTCAGCGCTGGAGTCGGTTTCGGATATCCCATCTCTTGCCTCCCACTAACCAACGGCACTTGGGGATTAAACGTTGGCTATCTCCACCAACGTCATCACAGCGGGGCCCCCGAACTCCGTCCCCTCACCGTGTCGCAGGGGCTTGATGTGGGAGCGAGTTGCTGCGAGCGACCCATCATGCCCGCGCCTGGAGGGCGCAAAGCGGCGG
>JAKBKR010000201.1:0-2205 GCA_021832495.1 bacterium
CGGACCATCGAATACTGGCTGTTGCCGTCGCTTTCGTAGCAGGCGAAACTCGAAGACCCCTACTTCGGTGAAGATTATACTCTCGCCGGGGTTATCCGTTGCGGAGGCTGTACTTCACGGGAGCACGATTCGTGAATGGTAACTGCTTTTGGAGGTTGTGGCTTCGCCAACAACCCTCAGGCCACTGCGAGAGGGGAGGCGCTTGTGGTCACGGTCTCCGATACCCACGGAAATTCCCTGGGCGGAGCCAAGGTGCAGCTCACTTTGAGTTCAGGGTTCGCATCGGGAACCATCTCGACCGATCAGACCTCAGTTTCGAACGGTAGTGCCCTGTTCCCATCTTTGTCCCGACAGGTCTCACCGAGCACGGACACCGGTTCCGTTTTCGTATCCGCCTCATTCTCGAGAGCGAGTTCCGCAAGTGTTCAAGTGAGCAACTTGGCCATCAACGTCGTACATTGAGTTTGCTAGATGCCCCCCCTCCATCAGAGTGGGTAGAGAAAATCACTCGGTGTGGTGCTGGACCTTCGTCGGGTCGAGTGTCTGGATGATCAGTTTTCCGGGCCCCATGGCCTTCAAACATTCGAAGCTCATGGCATGTCCTGTGAGACCCCCACCCAGCGGCTGGTTGAAGGATTGTAGCTGCACGGTCGGGTCCTTCATGAGGAGTGCTCCATGATCTATCTCCACCAATTCTCCCTGTCCCAATGTGAACGACAAGACGTTCCCGTGTCCGTGGTACACGACGGTGCCAGGCCCCGTGAGGCGGTCCATCCAGAACCCGATCATGCGACCGATGCGTCCTGTCCCCGGCACGTAGAACGCATCGTACTGGACGGAGTTCGAGGCAAGGAGCAGGGAGTGTTCCGCAATGTCGACCACCTGTCCTGGTTGGAGTTCGATGGTCCGGATCTCCCCTGGGGTGAATCGGGAGAAGGCGGCGTAACCGGGCCCGGTGTACACATGCATGAAGAACGGGATCCCACCTACCAAGGTCCGTTTCATGGTCTGGCCGAATCCTCCCTGGGTGAACGGCCGCACGGCGACTTGGATGCTCGGATCGGAATAGACCATGAGCCCTCCCTCACAGAAGATCTGCTCCCCGGGGTCCAACTGAGCCAAGGCGACCGGGACGAATTCACCGCGCACGTCGATCTTCATGCTCCGCTGTTCACCATCACGATGCCGGGCCCGATCAGATCCAACACGGGTTGGGCGTTGCCGGGGGCCCCTCCACCCAGTCCTCCCATCATGCCCATGCCTCCGAACACGGATGACATTTGCATCCCCACAAGCCAGTTGAGGTTGACGGTCACCGTGTTCTCAACGGCAAGGAGGCCGTGCACGGTCGTCCGGATCATCTCTCCAGGCCGCAGTTGGAAGGAGAGCACGTTGCCGTGACCTTGGAATACCAAACCCCCGGGACCCGTCATCTCGTCGGCGAAAATGTAATGGACTTCTTGCTCGTTGCCGTTCTGGGTGACCCATCGGGCTAGGACCATGGGATAGTACCGGACGGATTCGTCAAACGCGACGAGGTGGCCCGACTTGATCCGGATCCCCTGCTGGGGGTTCAACTGCTGGATCCGTGCATCCCCTCCCTTGTCCCGGGATAACGTCACATGGCCCGGGCCCTGGAACTCCGCAAAGTAGTAGCTCTCCTCGTTGTCCCCCCGGGCGTGCATGCCCATGAGGTGGGCCCGGCTCACCCCGAGGGACTTCTGGGTCCGCCGTTGGAGCTTGACCGAGGGTTCCATGTACAGGAGGATCCCATGTTCGGAAAGCACTTTCTCGCCACTATTCAGGGTCAGCAGGATTGCGGGGGTAATGCCCCCGACCGTGTCGGCTCTCAATGCTCCTCGACGTCTAGGGCGTAGCTTGTACCGCAGTAAGTGCACTTCATGTATCCATCCTTGGTGTTCTCCGCCCCGACCTTCGCCCCACAACTGCGACACTTCTGTTCCTTGATCTGGGCTCGGCTCACCGTCACCTCGGTCCGCTTCTTTGTGAACTCATCCGGTATCGGCATTCTTCTCCTCAGTAGTGGGGTTGCTTTGCATCAATGCTCTGAAGGGCGACCTTCCCGGGCCCGATGAGTTCGATCGCTTCGTACGATTCGAGGTGTCCCATAAGCCCCCCTCCGAACGGGATGTTCACGGTACGAGCTTCCACCGAACTATGCTTCCAAAACAGCGCTCCGAAATC
>JAKBKR010000201.1:2215-4638 GCA_021832495.1 bacterium
GATGAGATTGCCATAGCCATGTACCGCTACCTTGCCCGGTCCGGTGAGCCGGTCCATCCACAACCCGACCATCCGACCCGGACGGTTCGTCCCCTTGATGTAACTCATGTCGTAACGAACGTGCGTATCGGCGCACACAAGTGAGCCTTCGGCGACGTCGAGCTCCTCGTTCGGAGCGAGGTCGAGAACCCGGATCTCACCGACTCCATCCCGTGAAAAGGACACGTGGCCCGGACCGATGAACTCGGTCAGGAAGAAGGGGAAACCCCCCACCGTCGTCCGTTCCATGGTCTTGAGGAAACCACCCCCAGAGGTGGTTTTCCGTCCCACCCCTACCTGGGGTTCCTTGTAGAGCATAATCCCATGTTCGCAGTACACGGACTCCTGGGGTGCCAGCGTTGCCAACAGTGATGGGACCAGCCCGGGCACGACCTCGAGATCCATTACGTTACCTTCGGCCAACGAAAGGCGTCGGGGGAGATAACGGTTGCTTTCTTCATGGCCACCCTGCGAGAACGCGAGCGCAGGGACCCACACATGCTATGCGTGGACCCACGGGAGACATATCTGATGGTGTCCTGGAAGAAGTTACGAACCCGGTCGTAATGTGACCCCGGAAGCAGACGAAGGTTCCGAACCTCCTGTTCTGGGTGAAAGGTACGGAAGCAATGCTTGTTTTTGGAGCCAGACAACAGGCCTTGTTCCAAAACCGCCCCCCTCTCTACGTGGGCGGACCGGGCCCCCTGGTCCGGGAACGGGCGTTAGGTGATGCGCTCGAGCAGGGCGGCAGTCCCCTCTCCCCCATCGGCGCAAACGGAGACCACTGCTTTCGAACCTGGCGGCATGGCGGTGAGCTCCTTGACCGCTTGGCTGAGGATCCGTGCACCCGTCGCTGCAAAGGGATGTCCTAGGGCGATGGAACCGCCGTTTGGATTCACCCGGTCCCAGGAGAATGTGCCGAGGTCGGCATCAACCCGGGCCTTCTCCCGGCGGTACACCGGGTCCATCAGGGCCTGCACATTGGCCAGCACCTGGGCTGCGAACGCCTCGTGGATCTCCCACAACGCGATGTCGTTCGCCTTCAGCTTGTTGCGCGCCAGAAGCCGTGGGATCGCCCTAGCCGGGGCCATGAGGAGCCCTTCCGTCCGTAAGTCGAGCGCACCGATCTCCCAGTCCGCAAGGCGGACCACGGGTTCCTGCCCCAACCGGCGGATCCCTTCGGAATCAGCCACCCAGAGCGCGGCGGCGCCATCGGTGAGCGGCGAAGAATTTCCCGCCGTTAGTGAGCCCATGCCGCTGGTCCGATCGAACGCCGGGGGGAGGCGGGCGAGCTTCTCAAGGGTTGTGTCCCGGCGGGGGAGATTGTCCCTCTCAACCCCGTCCAAAGGCACGATGAGATCGTTGAAGAATCCGGAGTCTTGGCCGCGGACCGCTCCCTGATGGCTCCGAAATGCTCTCTCGTCCTGGTCGGCCCTGGGGATATGGAACTCCTTCGCCGTCTCTTCCATGTGAA
The DNA here is from genome assembly GCA_021832495.1 of bacterium. Classification (GTDB taxonomy): domain Archaea; phylum Thermoplasmatota; class Thermoplasmata; order Lutacidiplasmatales; family UBA184; genus JAJYEA01. The sequence goes on from JAKBKR010000201.1 coordinate 3,729, forward strand.
CGCCCATGGACTTGCCACTCTGCCGGTTCGCCCATCCTTTGGTCGGCAGATCGAAGTCTTCGGTGGTGATGTGTCCCATTGCCTCCGCCGCCGCAAGCGGGTCCTTGGCGAATTTCTCAAGGAGTCCCTCTGCGACCTTGTACTTCAATGCCAAGGGCGCGTGGCTCATGCTTTCCGCTCCCCCTACCATGGTGAGGTGGTTCCCTCCGCTCCCGAGCATCCCGGCCACTTGGATCGCAGCCAGGAAGCTTGAAGAGCACGCCATGACCGTCGAGTACGCCGGGATCGAAGGGTCGAGACCCGCCTCATAGACGGCTTCACGGGCTATGTTTGACACCGTAGGTTCCGGAATGACTTGACCCCAGGCGATCAGGTCCGGTCGGGCCCGAGAGTTCATCGCCTTCAGGACCGGGATGGAGAGTTCGATCGGTGATCGATGCGCGAATACGCCGCCGGCCTTTGCAAATGGTGTACGCACTCCGGGAGAAAGGAAGACCTCGTCCATCGACTTTCAGTACCTCGAACCGGTACTATGAGCGGGCCGGGGTATATGAGTTCCTCCACCTTGCCTTTGCGTGAGATCTTGCCATCTCTCCTTCGGGTGCTCCAGTCTTCGAGGGAGGTGTCACCCTACCCGCTAATCCCGAGTTCATTGCTCTATGACGATGCCGGTCTTGTGGGAGCGAGCGGGTCAGGCGGGGGCACGGTGTCTCGGGGGTCTGTCCGCAAGACGTGGGCACGACAGAGAGTGTTTGCCTCGCCCTCCGTTCGCGACTATCCCTCGCCCCGAAGTCTTGAGTCGACCCATGGAAGATGGCAAGGCTTTTACGCGCCTTGGCGTGCTGACGGGCACGGTGGAACCAATGGTCCAGAAGATCACCGAAGTCGTGGGAGTATCGAAGAAGAGCTT
>JAKBKR010000202.1 GCA_021832495.1 bacterium
CCGTGTAGGTGACCTGGGAGTAGACTCCGTTCGCATCGATGGCTTTGACCGCGTGGCCTCCCGCGACATCCTGGGGGACAGTGAACGTGACCGTAAAGGACCCGCTGCCGTCCGTGGTGCCGCTGGCTACCACGACCTGGGAACCGGACCCGGTGGTCCAGAAGATCTGATAGGAGGCCCCACCTGAGAATCCGGTCCCGGTGGCCGTAACTACAGTTCCAATGGGGCCCGCGTTTTGGCTCAAGGAGAGCGAAGGAGTCACGAAGAAGGTGGCCACGCCGGAGTTACCGTTGCCATCCGTGACGGTCACGGCATGCGTGCCGTACGTGGCCGGAGGAACCTGGAAGGAACAGCCCGATGGAGCGGGGGGGATCCCCGCCGCCGCGATGTTGCCGTAGCGGTCAACATTGTTGCAACCTGCGGTGTTTATGGGATTCCCGTCCCACAAAATGGAGCCGAAACCGCTGTTGGTGTCAAATCCCCTCCCGATGTAATAGTTTCCGGTCTGAGAGTCATAGGCCCCGCCCATCACCCAAGAACCGACCGTTCCCGAGGTGGGCTGGAGCGACACCGACGGGAGGATGTCGAAGTGGGCCATGGCCACGACGGTGGTGACTGGGCCGGTGATGCAGGGAGTGGTGCCCGTAAGGGTCTGGGTGCCCACGGCGCAAATGTTGACCGTCGCTGTCCCGACGCCCCCCCACCAGAGATCGATGGTCAGGGAAAGTGTTCCCGTGCTGCTGGATGTGCAACTCCCAGACACCGGATTCGGATTGGGGGTGACCAGAGCACCGGTTCCTTCACAGAAAAACAAGGCCTGGGTGAGAACGTTGGCGGAGTTGATCTCACCGTAGTACGCCGTACTCGATGCGAAACCGCTGCCGCTGAGGGTGATGAGGCTTCCTACCGTGGTGGGACTGGGTGTCACCGTGAAAGCTGCGGCGGCCCGCGCTTCGGAAGGAATGTACACCGAAAGGAGGAGCACGGTCACCAACAGGAGGACGGAAAGACCCCCATGCCGGCCGACACCCCGCCGGATCTTATTGTGATGCAAGTTGCCTTCCCAAGAGACGTTCTGTTCGCGGCTGACCTCGAGCGCCATGATTCCGAAATCAGCGTCCTACCATATGGACCTTACGGTCCCGGGTGCTACACTGATCCAATCAAGCCCCGGCGGTCGCCATACGTTCCACACCGTGAAACGTTGATTCCTAGAAGGGGAGGGGGTCCGTGAGGTCGGCGACTGATACATCAAATCCTCTTTCGTAACCGGTAGAGCGTTCTCGATATTCTCCAACAAGATGTCGACAACCATGGGTTGACATCCGCGTCGGGCCACGAACCACAGGTCGCTTGCCACCGGGCCACATCAAGCTCCGAGGAGCAGAGTTCCAACCAGAAGCCGATGAGATGTATCCGAGAGGTCTTTGTGCCCCCCGCTACTCTGAGGCGCTCAAGGAAGTCCACTCATCGAAGTCCTTACCGATGGAGACCCAATCACCGAGGTGCTCTTTGTAGAATGCTCGGGCCCGCTCCTTCATGGCGATCGTATGTCTGGGGGTCATGGGTCAGCACAGAAGGGTAAGCCTATGACGTGAAGACCCGTTCAGGAACCCAGCGGGTACTCTTTCGAGCATAGTGAGAGTCGGCCGAGCGTCCGTGTCTTGTCACCCCAAGTCGTTCCAGAAGTAGTCCTGCCAGAGGTCGGGCGATTCACGGATGTGGCGCAAAGAGGGGGGACACGCCCTTTGGCCTGCGCCTCGTGGAACCTACGGCTCAGTTCCTCTTCGCTCTCGTGGGAGAGTTCGTCCAGGGTCTCCCGGAGGATGTGCATAAAGCCGACGTCAAGCGACGGAGCGGGGTGGCAGAAATGGAGAGGGGAGCGATGATGATAGAACTCGTCCACGCGCAGCAACTGCCATTTGAGGGGCTTTTGCCGTTCCTCCTGAAGTTAACAGGCGGCGATGTTACCGAACCCCTCTGCGCGAAGTTGTTGTTCTTCGGACCTGGGGCAAGGTAAAGACCGATTTCAAGGCGGCGGAAAAAAGAGATACTACAAGACTAATAAGTGAGAGAAAAGGGTTGGGCCCCCGCCCGAACGGGCGGGGGTGACGAAAGGCGTGGCTCGCCGCTGAGTCTACGACCCCTGAACGACTACGTACAGAGAGCTAATAGCCGCCGGAGGGGTTGTCGATCCATAATCCACATAGATGTTGGCGGTGCCAGTGCCTGTGCAACCCGAACTGCAAACAACAGTCGTACCCCCACCGGTGAAGACGTAGGAGACGGTCACCTTGTTTTCGACAAGGGTCCCAGAATTGCTGTACACATAGAACGCATCGGTCTGAGTACTTGTGCATGGATTCGAGCTAGAGGTACACGTGACGAGGTTCGTTCCCGTGACAAGCGACACTTCTTCTGCAAAGTCAGCAGCCCCGGTTGTCCAACAGGAGGCAGTTGAACCCGCAACGTACGCGCTGCCCCCCGCCGTAAGACCGGTCGTAGTCGAGGCATCAGAAAAAGTGATGGTGAATGTTGAGGCACAAGCGGTTGCGCTTGAACTCGGGGCGAGTGAAGGGGAGCCGGTCCAGATAGTGGTTCCGCTAGACATGCCGGCACCATTCTGCCCTGAGGTCGAAACTGTGGAGAACGATAGGCTTGCTGCCGCAAATCCGCCGGCCACCGCAAGTATCGCTACCATCGTCGCTATGTACACAGACTTTCTGGCCGAACCTCGCGTTCCTGTCACCCGGCTGTTCCCTCTGTCGTTAAAAAACCCTTTCATATTTCTCCGCCCTCTTTCGAGTAGCTAATGTACTGCGCAAACCCTTATTACCCTGGCGGAGGCACCCCATCGGAGGGTTAGACGCCTCATTTCATCCATTTCAGGGTGGTCCATTATCCAGGGGATTAAAAAACGCGCTTGAAAACTTCAGGGGCCATCAGTGAAGAGTTCGTGAGAAGGTCATAGAGTTTCCCTCCAAAGGATGGGCTGTTGAGTGAGTGGTCCAAGATGCCGAACGCAAACTCTGGATCGGAGAGGCTTGCCCCTGGCCATCCTCTGCCTCCTGCGCTCCTGAATCCGCAATTCCAATAGGAAGGGTACCCCCCGCCCATTCGTTGGTCGGCGGGGCGGTAGGGACGAGCCCACATTATCTGCGAAAGCCCAATACCCTGCAAGGCGAGACGGCCCGTCCGCTGGGTGCTACCGAAAATGTGGGCAAGAAAGGAGATGGGAGCCTTCAACAATCTTGCCTCCGCACCTCGCGGACCTCAGTTCCGCTCAACCTCTTTGTCTGTGCAGGGGTTATGTTCCCCTTGTGGATGGTGAGCGTGTGAACTCTCCGAAGAGCGAATTCGACCGTCTCATCGAGATCGCAGGGACCACTCCCTTCTCGGGATGGGACTTTTCCGCACTCGAGGGTCGATGGAAGGTGGGGCATCCCTCTTGGGACTACCGTGCCATTGCTCGAGAGCACATTGCGCATGCCCCCAGCCTCCTCGACTTGGGTACGGGCGGTGGAGAGTTTCTCGCCACCCTTGCTCCCCTGCCTCCCAAGGCATTTGCCACTGAGGGATACGCACCCAATCTCGAAGTCGCACGCCAGCGCCTTGCCCCATTGGGAGTTCAAGTCTTGGCGATGCTTGGCGACCTCCAAATCCCCATGCCCGATGCGTCCGTTCACCTCGTGCTCGACCGGCACGAGGAATTCGATTCACGGGAGGTCAACCGGGTTCTGCAGCCCGGTGGCCATTTCATCACCCAGCAGGTGGGCGCTTCCAACTGTGAAGAGGTGAGAGACAAGCTCGGAGTGAAGGGAACACGACCCACCAACGCGGTCTCGAACTCCAGGGCCCTGGGGGAGGAGATCTCGCGGGCGGGGTTCGATATCGAGAGGAGTGAGGAGGTGAGGACTTCCTACGAGTTCTTGGATGTCGGAGCGCTCGTCTACTTCCTCCGGGCCGTCCCGTGGGAGGTCCCTGGATTCTCATTGACCCATCACCGGAAGGATCTCGAAGCCATCCATCACGAGATAAAGACGAAAGGAAGCTTCCGAGCGACGCATCATCTCATGCTGGTGATCGCCCAGCGTCCAAGGTGAGGGACCCTCGTCCTCCGATCCCCAGAAGACCGGGTAGGTAGTGCGCGCCTTCCGAAGGGAGTGGATAAGTCCGAGGTCGGGGGCCCGGGCGGGGGGCGGAGGTCGATCTCAAGGTCGCGGTGCAGGGTTGGCAATCCCCCACTCAAACCTGAGAATGGGTGCCCCTCCCTCTCTTGCATACATCGGGTACAACTCATGGGTGGGAGGCACCTCGAACTGACCCAGGAGCTTCGCCCCGAGCCTCTCGATGGTCCGTCGAGAGGCCATGTTGTCCGGACGGCAAGTCAGGATGACGCTGGACAGTCCGTGGGCCATCACGAGCGGGGCAGCGATACGGCAGGCCCTCTCGGCGAAGTGGTTCCCTCGGAAGGGCGGGTCCACCTCGTACCCGATGTGACCCAGGAAGAACAGGTGTTCGACCGTCCCCACTCGAAACCGGAGGGCACCCACCCGGCCGGCAGAGCCGTGAGGTACGATCCAGAAGTGGTATGAAAGGACATAGCCCTTCTCAAGGTTGGCC
>JAKBKR010000203.1 GCA_021832495.1 bacterium
TTCACCTCGGAGAACGGTTCGCCAAGGTCCGTTCCGCGGCCTTGGCGGAGGCAAAATCCATCCTGACCCGTGAGGACGAATTCACGTCAGCGCGCAAGGCTTGCGGTCAACAATAGATATCCGATACCGGTGTTGCAAACGGAGCCACTGTCCAGCTTCCAAATGGCACGATGGCTGTGTTCAATGTCACGGAGAACGGCGGGGCCGCGTCATATGTTTACGTTTGGACCCTGAATGGCGTAATCGTGGGCAACAGCACGGTCTCGGTCCAATGGTCCACACTGCATCTGAATGTGGGGCCGGATGGCACCTACACACTCAGTGTGAAGGTGACCGACAGCCAAGGGCAGTCCTCGAGAACGACCATCACAGTCGACGTGGTCACGGATGCTATCACCGCGTTGAACCTGGCAGGGATTTCCCAGACTGTGGTCGCAGGGACAACTGGGAACGTCACCGTGACCTATGGGGGTGGATTCGCACCGTTCACCTATCATTGGACCGTTGTGTTCCCTGACGCCACCACCCGGACGAACACCACTTCTCCTTGGCTGGACTTCCCATGGGATGAGGTGGGCCAGGTCTCCATATCGGTGATTGTCACGGACGCACTCGGTGCAAACGCCACCGCGATGTTGAACGTCTCAGTGGTGGACACGCTCAAGTCCGCCACGTTGACGCCCTCACTGGGGGTGGTGGATGCAGGGATGTGGGACAACATATCCGTGGTAGCAGCTGGAGGCCACGCCCCATACGCCTTTGAGTGGAAGGTCACAGTTGGAGGCAAGACCACATGGGTGAACACCACGAGTCCATGGCTCAACAGGACCTGGGCACGCGCAGGCACGGTGTCGCTCTCGGTCATTGTCATTGATGAGTTTGGCGTCTCGGTTTCTGCCACCGGCAGCCTGACGGTGAACCAAGACCTCGCTGTGTCATGTGCCCCTACGATGACCGGTGTGCCAATGCCCGGAAACGTGCTCACCCTGGTCCTGTCATGCGTTTCCGGAGGAACTGGTGCCCTCACGTACGACTGGACCCTCGGCAACTCAACCAAGGTTACGAGCAACGGGACCTTGAAAACCTCGTTCCCTTCAGGCACATTCCAGATATCGGTGAACGTCCTCGACGCCCTCGGGAAGGAGGCACGTTCAGAGACATTGACCTTGGGAACGGTCCCACCGGCAACCACCAACGTCTCCTATCAGTTGCTATCCATCAGCCAATCTGGGGTGATTGTCCACCTGTCCCTTGAGATTACCCTCCAGGCCGCCGACACAGATGGACAGGTCTTGCAATACCGCTATGCCTTGAACACGACAGCGCTGGAGGGCGCAGCGTGGACCTCGATAGGCCAGAAGATCGTGGGCCTCAACCTGAGTTCGAAGGCGAGCATTGTGGTGCTCTACTTCCAGGTGATCGATTCGATGGGGCGCTTCTCCGCTCCGTACCAGCTTCCGCTGAACGTAAGTGCACTTCTCCAGTCGCATAATCCGACCAACCAGAACGCCACGACTGGTGGAATTGGCTGGGGAGAGATTTTCCTGCTGGTCGTCATCGCCGTCATGGTGGCCTTCCTGATCGTGGTCACCGTCTTGCAGATGAGGCGAAGGCGGGGCGTGAAGGGTGATGGGAACGCGAACGCTGGAGGCACTACACCAGAAGACCCGGTGGAGAAGGCTATTCTGGACCACCTCAGGGAGAATCCTAACGAGGAGGAGGAGGTTCTTGTCAGCACTGTTGTGGGGAAGACTGGGACCGACCGGGATTCCATCCTGACAGCACTCTCCATACTCTCATCGAACCACGCCGTCAAGGGCACTGAGATAGGGGACACCACACGTTACATCGCCAGGGGCGCAGAGGAGTCCCAGCAGTCCATAGACAAGTTGAAGCGGGTCACCTCGACGATACTCGACACCGTTGATGCAAAGGGGACGGTCACGGGGGCCCAGCTAGAGGAAGTGTTGGCTCCGTTCGATCTCTCAGAGAGCGAGATTACAACAATCCTTCGCACTCTTCAGGCAGAGGAGTCGATCCGTGTGGATTGGGGCGACAACTTCAGCGAGCACCGCATCCACAAGATGATGAGAATTGAGGCCCCCCGTTCCAGTGGGGCGGGCGAAGTCGAGATCGATGAATTTGCAATGTTCCCTATCGTCGACGCTATTGGAGAGGGACGCGACGCCGGCACGGACCGGGAGACCTGATGACCGTTCACCTTCAACATGAGCCTCCACTGAAGGGATGTGGAGGTGGTCTTCCTATGACAAGACCTAGAGAAGGTCACATCGGAGAGGTTCGTCCATGGCTTCTCTTGGCTAGAGATCCCAACAGGGAACGGTATTATCTTGTCCAGCGTGGACATAGGGGCGGGTAATGTCATGGGGAGCATCTCTGATCTTGCGAGCATTGGTGACCGGGTCGGCGACATCGATGTCCGACTAAGCTACAAGATAGTCGAATTGTTCTCAGAAGGACTATACGCAAGCCCTAACAAAGCCATCGAGGAGTTGGTTGCAAACTCGTTTGACTCCGGTGCGCAGAAGGTAGCTATTTTCCTACCGGCGGACTTGCATGCTCAAGGGTCCACAATTGCAGTGCTTGACGACGGCGAAGGGATGGATGCAACTGGGCTCAGACGCCTTTGGCTCATTGGTGTAAGCAACAAGCGGGCACCGTTGTTCGCACCGCCCAAAGGGCGCCCTCAAATCGGCAAGTTTGGCATAGGCAAACTGGCGACGTATGTACTCGCAGCCCGCTTGACGCACATCTGCAAGAAGGACGGAAAGTTCTACTCCACATCAATGGATTTTGACAAGATTGATAAGCGAGTTGACGATGGAGTGGAACCCAAAGCACCCATCAAAATTGGCTTACGGGAACTGACAGAGGAACAGGCTAAGGATGCCCTTGTGGCCTGGACCGACAGCATAGCGTTCAAGGAGTGTGGCATCAGATTGTTCGGAAAGGGCGCTGCATCGTCGTGGACCTTCGCCATCCTCTCTAACCTAAAGGATAAGGTTCACGAGATTCGTCCAGGGATGTTGGAATGGGTCTTACGAACGGCCCTTCCCTTGCGAGATGACTTCTCTATACATCTCAATGGTGCCAAACTTGAGTCGAGCAAGGCCGGTAAGGGGCTGATTAAGAAGTGGATCCTAGGGAAGGACATTAAGGAACTCCCTAGGCCCGCCTCGGACAAGATCGAGGTGCGCGAGGACACAAACGAGCAATTGAACTCGGAGAAACGGTATGGTCTTTACAAGGAAGGGCTTGGCCGAATAACTGGATATGCTGAAGCCTACAAGGAACTTCTCACCGGGAAATCTGATGAAGTGGGCCGAAGTCATGGGTTTTTCGTATACGTGTACGGTCGTCTCATTAGTGTCAACGACGGTCACTTTGGGATCAAGCCCGACGAACTCCGACACGGTACGTTTGGACGCATTCGTGTGGTGGTCCACATAGACAGTTTGGATGCGTTCCTGCAATCGGACCGTGAGCACATACGCGAGGGGTCAACTCTCGATGACGCCCAGGACCTGCTACGAGGAATTTTCAATTACGTTCGGCCTCTTATTGAGGAGCACGACGCCGCGGAGGAGCCTGGGGCTCGACTTGCGAGGAAACTGGCGACCAGTCCTGCGGGCTTGACACGTCGCCCGATAGTAGAGATGGCTCAAGCGGTCTTGGCCGGCAAGATCAAGTCACGCTACATAGCACTCCCTGCAGCAACCACTGAGAGGGAACGAAATGACATCATTGAGACGCTAGAAGCCCGAACAGCAACGCCCGAACATTTCGTCGAGGGTATACTGTTTCTTTACGACGCTACCTCGAGTGACAGAATCGCAGTTTATGAAGCGACCACGGGTAAACTCATCTTCAACGGATTGCACCCTTTTGTTGGAGCGTTCTACGACGGATTCGTGAGTAAGACTGAAGGTCTCCCTCTGGAGATTTTTGCGATGGCTGAGATACTATTGGAATCACAGCTCTTCCAGAGCGGCTTTGAACAAGAGCAAATTGATGACGTAATGACAGCACGTGACGAGATGTTAAGGTATGTCGCTCAGGAGTCCGGTCCGAGGACACCTTTGGCAGTAGCCAATGCTCTTCGGGAGGCAAGAAACAACGAGGACAAGCTGGAGACAATGGTCGTTGAGTCGTTTAACAGCCTTGGATTTGAAGCAACGTGGACCGGAATCAACAGGAGCAAACCAGACGGCATAGCCAAGGCCCATCTAAGCCCTGGGGATGACAAACATCCTCGAAGTTACGCTGTTACACTCGAAGCAAAGAGCAAGAAGAAAGATGGAACCACAGTGAAGACACAGACGGTAGATATAGCTGGGGTCATCCGCCATCGTGACGAGGCTTTTTGCGAGCACGCTCTCGTCATAGCCCCTGCCTTTGACCACACTGCGGGGAATCTGAGTGCCTTGGCAAAGGAAATCAAGGCTGACCGTGATGTCACCATCGCTGCCAAGAAACCTCGAACGATCACGGCCATTCATTTGGAAGACCTGGCTAGACTTGTTCAATTGCGACCCATCAAGCAAATAGGCCTAGCAAGAATCCGCGAGATGCTTCAAAAGTGTAGCC
>JAKBKR010000204.1 GCA_021832495.1 bacterium
GCCCTCGCGGACGGTAAGATTAAGAACCCGACCGACTGTGGGGCGAGGAGTGGGTCCGTAGCTCAGTCCGGTAGAGCAAGCGGCTCTTAACCGCTTGGTCCAGGGTTCGAATCCCTGCGGGCCCGCTGCATCACAATCTTGTGACCGTGAGAAGGGAAGGCATTCTCTTTGAGTATCCATATAAAAGCCATGTTTCCACCGAATTTGGTCGGAGGCGGAGGCGCGGCTGAAGGCTTCCTTTGGGAAGACGGCGATCATCACCGACTTGGAAACGCGGGATCTCCCGGACGGGAAATTGGTGGAGGGGTTCGTGGCAAGGGCTGGGGTGGAAGAGGACTTCAAGTGGCTGAAGGATCGGCAGGTGGTGTCGGTGAAACCGTTCTGGGTGTGGCATGATGCCACGGTGGCGGGGCACACGTTCCTGTGCGTGATGGGGCTCCTGCTGCTCCGGTACCTGCAGTGGGAGTTGAGGGACCTGGACCTGTCGATAAAGGAACTGGTCGAAGGGCTGGAGAAGATCCGGGTGGTGCTGGTGCGAGGGAAGGAGGGTAAGCCAGAGCTGGTACTGGAGCGCATGAGCCGGGAGGGAGCGCAACTCTTCACCCGACTGAACCTGGGACGATTCATCCCCGGCCCGAGATAAGGGACCCTCCCCTTCACTGTGGCTGGTACAACTACAGCATCTACGCCGAGAAATCGACTACTCTGTCCAAGTACAGGTCAGTCGAGAGTGGAGGGTCGCGAGGTACGACCCTTACCATCAGACCCTATATTGCACGGGGTCCGGGCCGGTCGGCTTGGCTGACCCGAGACGAGGTCTTCAGCCTAGGCCACGATCTTCCCGCTCTTCGGAGGTGTTACGTGGTTGGAGTCCACCCACGGTTGGCCCTGGTGGTAGTCGGTCAGTGCCCAGGGCGGGGTCGTGGACTCGACTTCTCGCCACTCATCCGGGCGCCGTCGCCCGCTCGGTCAGGAAGGAGGGCGGCAGGATCCAGTCGGCCAGCGATCCCAGGAGCGCCAGTGCGGCCCCCGCCATCGCGACCTCCCAACCGACGCCGAGGGAGTTCCAGATGGCGGTGTGGTAGAGGGCCAAGCTCGTGGAGGAGAACCTCCAGACGGCCTCGCTGGGCACGCCGACCACAACGCCGCGATTAACATTGCGGTGCGGGCCGGGGTCAACCGGCCTATCGTAGCGGGGAATGAAGGAGTGTGGGGACGTGCTCAGGACCTCAGCGACAAGCCACCGATTTTAATCGGTGGTAGTTGACAGAGCTGCTGTCTTAACTTGCTAGGTGGGACCATGCGGGCAGAATTGTTTAAGCAATCCCGGGCGCGGGCCTTCAAACTTGATAAATGGGATAACGAGATTAGCCTTGAACCAAACAACCCACCCTTGACCTAGCCTCGCCCATCCCGGAGACGTCGCTCTCGCAAGTTGCCATCCACCAATTCAAAGGAGAGTATCCATCGGGCCACGTGTCGTTCAAAATGTGAGGTGCTTCTCCCGTGGATTGAGGCGGCGGGTGGCACAGAACGTGCCTCCTCTCCAGTCCCTCGATCGCACGGGTTGCCCCGGGCCGGCGGGATCTGCCGACCCGGGACGGGTTGTTCCGTCTAGGGCACGAGGATGTTCCCGCTGTTCGGCTGGGTCACGTAGTTGGCGTCCACCCAGGTCTGGCCCTGGTAGTAGTAGGTAAGAGCCCAGGGCGGGGTCGTGTAGGTGTAGCCGGTGTTGAAGTAGTGGCCGAGGAGGTCCATCGAGTTCGGGGCAGGGCTGCCCGTGTAGGTGGTGGAGGAGCAGGCACCCAAGTCGGCCTTGGAGCCGCTGTAGTTGTAGTTGCCCACGAATCCCGTGGTGCTCAGCGTAGGGTTGTAGGTTCCCGCGGTCACCCAGCCGGAGATGTAGCCAGACATGTAGGCAACGCCCGTAGCCTTCTCCTGCTGGCAGGTAACACCCGGAACAGAGCCAGGGGAGGCGATCCCGTTGTAGGTGGTCGCTGTGCCCGTGTAGGTCTCGATGAAGTAGTAGGTGCTGTTAGCTGCCACGTACCAGACGTTGAGCGTCTTGGAGTAGTTGTCGAGCGCCCAGTAGGCTGCGTATCCGCTGTCCACATCATAGGTGACGTAGTCGGAAACGGATACCATGAGCGTCTCTCCGTTCGGCGAGGGAGGAGCAAAGAGCGAAGTGGTGCCCGAGACCAGGTTGGCGTAGGGGAGCGCCGTCAGCACGATGTCCACCGTCTGGAGGGTGTAGGACGAGCCGAGGTCAAAGCCGATCGTGAAGCCGATGGGGTTCGTGGAGGTGGGAGTGGACCCGTTGGCCAGTTCGACGTACTCGGTCGACTGGAGCACCTGATTGTTGCCCGCAGCGTCCTGGTAGACGATCTGGATGGCCACACTGACCTCCGCGACCGGGTTGGCCGTGAACTCGATCGCAACCTGGGTCGCGATGTCACCCTGCACGGATCCTTGTCCTGAAGGACCGACGCCGTAGAAACTCTGACCAGGGGCGATGATGATCACCGGGCTCGTTGGCGTGGATACCATCGGGGCCGAGGTATAGGGCTCAGATGCTATGCTGACCGACGTGTATTGAACTCCTGGCAGGTTCTGCCCGTTCACCACGTAACCATTCTGCTTCGGAGTGTTCGTCGTGGAAACCGTCAAGGTTGCGAAAGCAAAGCCTCCGACCATTGCCAAAATTGCCACGATCGTCGCAATATGGATAGACCGCCTACGGATAGTTCGCCCCATTGTAAAGTCACCTCAACCCCGTATTATCTGGAAACAATTTATAATGCTAGCCACCACACAGTAATTGAACTAAGAATCCGTAATCCTTCACGATAGGGCCTGACGAGCGGTTTCGACCTTCCCTCTCAACTCACTTTTCACGCCGGAACCACTACCGAAAGGCCTAAAGCGCGAATTGCCTTGTCTCCCTGCCGAGAGCATGGTGGCTCCGGCGATAGAAGCACTTTCCCCTGACGAGGATTCGGAGGAGACCCTCGTGGTCTCCAAGAAGAAGCTCGAAGAGCTTGTCCGCCGTCTGGAGAGGCACCTTGAGGAGTTGACCAAGGAGAACGAGCGGCTGCGCCAGATGCTCGAACTCCAAGAGGGGAGAAGGAGCCCGCTGCCCTCTTGGGTCAAGCCCAACACGAAGAAGGGTCCCGAAGGAACTCCCGGAAAACGGGGAGCGAAGCCTGGTCACGAGGCTCACCATCGTCCACCTCCCGAAAAGGTCCACGAGACCAGGGAGGCGGAACTGGACGCCTGCCCGGACTGTGGAGGGGAACTGGAGGGCCCCTTCGAGTGGGATGACCACACGGTGGAGTCGATCGTCCCGGGCCATGTGCGCGTGACGCGCTGGCGCATCGGGCGCTACCGGTGCCGGGGGTGCAAGAAGGTGCGGCGAGCCCATATTCCACGAGACGTGGCTCCCCCGAAGTCCAACTTCTCCTGGGGAACCCATTTCCTTGTGGGCTACTGGTCCCTGAAGGGATTGACCAACTCCTTGTTGAGGAACCTGCTCAGCTCCAACTACGGATTGACGGTGAGCGTGGGAGAGATCGACAAGATGCTGGCGAGGTCCGCCCGTCTCTTTGCCCCCGCCTATGAGGCCATCCGGAGGGCACTGAAGGAAGGAAGACAGGTCAACGCCGACTGGACCGGATGGAGAGTCGACGGGATCAACCACAATCTCTGGGATTTCATCAGCCCCGACGTGCGCGCCGCCTTCTTCACCGTGTCCCGTTCGGCGGGCCACAGTGTTCCCGAAGGGGTGCTGGGCAAACGGAGGCCGAAGGGGCAGGTGCTGAACTGCGATGGAGGGATGGCGTTCAACGCCATGCACGGGAAGAAACAACGGTGCTGGGTGCACCTCCTGCGGAAGGCGCTCCAGGGGCAGGAGGGGTGGGAGAAAACCTCCGATGCACCGGACTGGCGGGGCCTGAGGGCTATGGAAAAGTTGGCCCGGCGGATCCTAGAGGTGGCGAGGTGGCCGCAAGGGGAGGAGAACACCGCCGAAGCGAGAAAGCTGAAGGCGCGGGTCCGCCGGTGGCTCCAAGTGGAGAGAGAGGGCCCTGTCGCCCAGGCCCTGCGGAAGTTCCTGACGAAGCATTGGGACGAGCTGTGGTGGTGGTCGGAGGTGGGCGTGGACGCCCACAACAACCGGGCGGAGCAAGGGCTGCGACCTCACATTGCGGTGAAACGGAAGCTTTCGTGGGGATCGAGGACCCCGAGGGGCGCGGATCGTACGGCCTTGCTGGTTAGTGTGATCCAGACCGGAGTGTTACAAGGGATCCACTACCGGGAACTGGGAGCCCGAGTGCTGAGGGGGGAGTCCCCCTTCCAGTTTGGGAGGGGCCCACCCGCCCCCGATTGAACCTGGAATCTGTCGGAAGAAGAGTTCAGTCCGCGTGAGCTATCGCCGGGCTCTACCGTGAAGCGTTACGGCGGAAACATCATAAGTGTCGAACTCGGGCTCAAAATGGGTGACTACGTCGACGGCTACTCTTGATTATCACACGAAACGTAAATAGAGCCCTGATTTCCTAGTCTTGAGGCGATGAAGTACGAACAGTTCCGCGACTC
>JAKBKR010000205.1:0-2504 GCA_021832495.1 bacterium
GGTCATCAAGGGCAAGCGGATCGTCCTCATGGACGACAGCATCGTGCGGGGAACGACCCTGAAGGAGATCGTCGCCATGGTCCGCACCGCGGGGGCGACCGAGGTCCATGTCCGGGTAGGCTGTCCACCCATCACCGCTCCCTGCTACTTCGGGATCGACATGAAGGACCGGCGGGACCTCATCGCCTACCAACGCACCGTCCAGGAGGTCGCCGGCCTCATCGGGGCGGACTCCGTGGCCTACCTTTCCATGCAGGGGCTCTTCGACGCCATCCAGATGAAGGAGAGCGAGCTTTGCGTGGGTTGCCTGACGGGCCGCTACCCGGTCAGCGTTCCCCAGGAGCACCGCCGCCTCCAGAAGTCCCTGGGCGACTTCTCGGCAGAACCCGGCCCGGTGCGGGCCACCCCGGCAGCGGCCCGGGCCCGTGGGTTGCCAGAGAAGGTTGTTCGGAAGGCCCGGACGTAGATTCCTGACGAAGTTAACATCGGCATTTGTCGGTGTGTCAGGAACACTTATTAAATACCTCAACTAACACTTTAGCTCGTAAGGAGAAATCCCTGGAGAAAAGAACCGAATGATGAAGAGAGGAATGCCTCCGCTGAAGCTCTCAGCGGGAAGGAAGAACAAGCGCGGAGTATCGCCGATCATCGCCACGATTTTGCTGGTCGCCATCACTGTGGTCATTGCCGCAGTGCTGTATGTGCTGGTAAGTGGGTATCTGAAGGGGACGGGCTCGGCTCCTCTCACCATTAACCTGCAGGGCCTCGCTAATGGGAAGTGCAGCACTACGGCCGCTAATTCACCGGTTCCGAGTTGCACAGTGGCAACTTCCCCGGCGACTAACTACTACCTGTCGTTCTCGAGCGTGTCGGCTTCTAATGGGATGACGACCAATGACTTCGCTTTCAAGATCGTCAGTCCAGGGGGCTCAACTGTTGGCTACACGAGCTGTGCCTTGGTGTGGAACAACAACATCGAGAACACCTACACCACAGCCGGTGGGTGGCTTTCTCCAGCGGTCCCTGTGAACGCCTCGGACAACATGGTGTTCATAACTCCGGCCAGCTTGATCGGCAGCGGCGACAACATCCAGGCCGTTGGACTCGGCAGCGCTTCCGTCAGCGGCGGATACTCGGGCCTATAGGCGAGCCTAAGAAACCAATTTGGGTGGCGTCCCAAGGCGGGCGCCACCCACCAACCATTTCGATTGACAATGCACTACTGAAACCGGGACTCAGCATGGGTGCGAAGATGAATTTTCAAAATCACAAGGTCCTTCTCCATCGAAGCAATGGCGCTTTGAATCTTCTCACACTTATGACCGCTGGAACCAACTTGGCGCTGAGTCCCCGACTGAGCGTCTCGAGGGCGAACAGGGGGAGTGCCAATGACAAACTCCGGCGACGGGCGCACGGTAGGAGATGCCGTGGTGTGTCCCCGATTATTGCCACTATTCTATTGGTGGCAATCACCGTCGCAATGGCCGCAGTTCTTTATGTGCTCGCGTCTGGGTATCTACGGGGGGCAACCCCCGCCCCCATGAACCTCGAACTTCAAGGGTTGGCGACGGGACACAATCTCAAGGGGACCGAACACTGGATCAACTTCACGGCGATTCCGTCCACGCGGGGATTGACGACATCCATATTCGGATTTAAGATCACAACGCCCAGCGGAGGAACGGTGAATGGTTGGAATGCTACGGTCTTCTATGACGGAACTGCCGAGTCGGTGTTCACCCCTGGGAGCTCGGCGTGGAGTAACAACGTTGTTGTGAATGAGTCTGAAATCCTGTCCTTCAATACTGGCACTGCCAATCTCGTGGGATCCGGAGACTCCATCACTGTCTATGGACTAGGCAGTACCTTCGTGACCGGTGGTTCTCAGAGTCTATAGTCAACACGTTCTCTGTGGTGTGAATCACCAACTGGTAACGCTCTTGTACGTTTCAGACCAGTCCCTCGGATTTGCGCTGGAAACTCGGTAAGAAGTGCTGTGGCAGCACTCCAGTTCACGTGAAGTGATTCCGAACGAGGAAGAGGTAGACCAACAGCAAGCCCCAGAGTATCGCTGTGAGGCTTCCGCTCAGAAGATCGAGAACGAATAGGATCCCGAACACGATGATGCTCAGAACCAGCGCCCACTGCTCTAGGTGCCAGAGTCCGGAGGCGAGCGCCAGCATGATGACGCCGAAGATCAGGAGGAAGAGCCCGGCCAAGAGTAGGCTGGACGTCAGTAGGTGAAACCCGAAGTCCAGGGTGGGGTGATAGACCCCCAGGAAGGCGGAGGCGAGCATGAGGAGGATCCCCACGATGGTGAAGAGGGCCCCGAAGAGACCGATGATCACGGCCAGCAAGGCGACCCCGAGAGGGCGCTCGTGCTTGACCCGGACGTAGTAGTAGGGCCCGCTGCCCTGGCCTGCCGACATGGTCCTCACCTCAACAGAGCCAGGGCACTATTTCACTTGGGAGGACCTTCCAACCGGAGGAAAATGCCTTATGGC
>JAKBKR010000205.1:2514-4585 GCA_021832495.1 bacterium
CGGGTTCAAATCCCGACGCGTCCACTTGCACGAACTCTGTGAGCACGCTCCCGAAGGAGGAGGGGTGGGCGAAGGCGACCAGGCGCCCCCGGGCCCCCTTCCGGGGCTTCTCGTCGATGAGGCGGACCCCGGTCTCCTTGAGGTGGTGGAGCGTCTCCGTCAGGTTCGAGACCTCCAGGGCCACGTGGTGGATCCCCTCGCCCCGCTTCTCCAGGAACTTTGCGATGGGAGAATCTGGGGTCGTGGGTTCGAGGAGTTCCAGGTGGGATTCGCCTACCTCTAGGAAGCTGACCCGCACCCGCTGGCTCTCCACGATCTCCGGGGGAGAGCCTGCGACCCCGAGGGCCTTCTGCCAGGTGGCGATGTGTTCGTCGAGTTTCCGTACCGCTATTCCTACGTGATCGATCTTCATGACTCAGAACCCCTTCCTTGGATGGTATTCCCCGAACAGCTCACGCCACGCCCCGGCGACCTCTCCTAGGGTAGCTCCCTTCTTGAGGGCTTCGAGGACGTAGGGGACGACGTTCTCCCCCTTTTCCGTGTGCTCCTTGAGGCGAGCGAGGGCAAGCTCTACGGCCTTCGAGTTCCGGGCCTTCTTGAACGCCTTGGACTTCCGGATGGCCTTCTGCTCGATGGTCTTCGGGATCTTCTGGCCCCGGCCTCCCCCCTTTCCCCGTCCTTCGGGGAAGAGGTAGAACCCCTCCTCGGTGTCCTTGTGTTGGGTGACCCCGACGATGTGCTCGGTGCCGTTCTCGAGGGCACGGGCGGTCCGGTAGGCCTCCTTGGCGATCTCCTCCTGGAAGAAGCCCTTCTCGACTGCGGCCACGGCACCGCCGAGCTTCTCGACCTCGTCCAGGTAAGCACGGGCCTCGGATTCGATGGTGTCCGTCATCTCCTCTATCGCCCAGGCCCCTCCGAAGGGGTCGATGGAGTTCGCTACGCCGCTCTCCTCCGCAAGGACCTGCTGGGTGCGCAGAGCGAGCCGTGCAGAGGCTTCCGTGGGAAGCCCAAGAGCCTCGTCGAAGGAGTTGGTGTGGAGTGATTGAGTCCCGCCCATCACTGCGGCCAGGGCCTCGATGGTGGTGCGTACGACGTTGAGCTCCGGCTGCTGGGCCGTGAGGGAGGAGCCTGCGGTCTGGGTATGGAACCGGAGCATCTGGGAGCGGGCGGACCGTGCCCCCAGGACGTCCTTCGCTACTTCGGCCCAGAGCCGGCGGGCGGCGCGGTATTTCGCCACCTCTTCGAGGATCTTGATGGAGGAGGAGAAGAAGAAGGAGACACGAGGGAGGAAGTCGTCCACCTCCATTCCCCGTTCTTTGGCGTGCCGGGCGTAGGCGATGGCGTCCGCGATCGTGAAAGCGACCTCCTGGGCAGCGGTGGCCCCGGCCTCGCGCATGTGGTATCCGGAGACGGAGATGGAGTTCCAGAGGGGCATCTCTTGGGTGGTGAACTCGATGACGTCGACGGCAAGGCGCATCGAGGGGCCTGGGGGGTAGATGTAGGTGCCCCGGGCTGCGAACTCCTTCAGGATGTCGTTCTGCACCGTCCCGCCGAGCTTCGCCCGGGGGACCCCCCGGGATTCGCCAGCGAGGACCATGAGGGAAAGGAGGATGGGACTGGTGGCGTTGATGGTCATCGAGACCGTGACGTCCTGCAGGGGGATCCCCTGGAAGAGGCGGTCGATGTCCTCCTTATTGGAGATGGAGACCCCGACCCGGCCGACCTCCCCTTGGGCCTTGGGATGGTCGGGATCGAAGCCGATCTGGGTCGGCAGGTCGAAGGCGACGGAGAGGCCGGTCTGGCCGGCCGTGAGGAGGGAGCGGAAGCGCTGGTTGGTCTCTTCCACCGTCCCGAAGCCCGAGTACTGGCGCATCGTCCAGTACCTCCCCCGGTACATCGTGGGCTGGATGCCCCGGGTAAAGGGGTATTCTCCCGGGAACCCGAGCTTCTCCTGGTAGTAGCGCTCCTCGTTCTCCGGGGGAAGGCCGAGGAGGGGAGCGGGCCCGAACTCCGAGGGGTCCTTGCCTGCCTGCTCCTTGACCGCCTTGCGCCACTTGTCCCGGGAGGGAGC
>JAKBKR010000206.1 GCA_021832495.1 bacterium
TCGGCATGTTCTTCCTATCGCGCTTGGGTCTCTTGGTCTTGGCCATCTCCTCATTCCCGCGACCTCGATCTTGAGTCGAGGTCGCTCTCGAAAAGACGGCGGGGGCGACCCGTTACGATACAGTCATATCGACCGCACAGTTGGCAGTTTCGGAGGAGGACGAGAACGCGAAAGGGTGGGTCTGAACGACACGGTACCAAGGGCCCGGATCGCGTCGCTTGATCGCTCTGTCCCGAGTAACTTCGTCCTTCTCCTACAAACCAGGTTCATCTCTTGCGCACGCCGCTGCATGACGTGCGCATCCGTCCGCGTCCGCAGCCAGGCACTCGGTCAATCGGGCTCGACGGGACGTACTTGTTCGACCGCTGCCACGGACCTTAGCCCCTCTGTGGGGCAGGAAACAAGCAATGTTGGCGACGCGTCCGACCCACCGACTTTCGACCGTGCGAGCGCCCCCTGCGACGAGCTTGACCGACTACATGGACCGGGTCTTCGAGAACCTGAGGAGCGAGATGTTCACCGGGCTCGCCCCCTGGGGCGAACTCTGGGCCCCAGGGTTCGAGGGACGGTGGCTCAACGCCCTCACCGACATCGAGGACAAGGGGAACACCTACGAGGTCCGGGCGAACCTCCCGGGCATCCGCAAGGAGAACATCGAGGTCAAGCTCCAGGGGCGCTGCCTCACGCTCGAGGCCAAGGAGGCGGCCGAGAAGGAGGAGAAGGGCAAGAACTACCTCTCCCGCGAGAGGAGCTACGAGGGATTCTGCCGGACCATCGACCTCCCCGAGGACGTCCTCTCAGAGAGGATCTCCGCGAACTACCGGGACGGCGTGCTCACCGTGAACGTCCCGAAGTCCAGCCCGACGCCCGAGCGCAGGATCTCGGTGAGCTGAACGCTGACCACCCCGGGGGGTCTTCCCAAGAGGCCGGGAGGACCCCCCTCCAGCCAACTCTGCGAAGATGCAGCAGCGCGAAGCCGGCGGTGATGCGCTCCCGCTCGCGGGAGTCAACCCGAACGAGCATCAGCGGGACCTGGAGCTACGGAATCGTCTCCGGGACTTTCTGCATCGGGAGGGGTACGACCTCCAATACGGGTCCCTCCTTGTCCGACGGAGGGTCGATGGCTCGGTCATCACCTTGGTCTTCGAGAGGAGCGCGGAAGAGGAGGAAGTGTGGCTCACGGCGGTCCTGGCCTGAGGTCCTCCATTCACGCGAGACTCCTTGAGGCCCAGCCACCCGTGTCTTCTCTGCAACCACTCTGCCCACCGGGACTGCCAGTGGGCCGAAGACGAAGCTGCCCGGGGCAGGATGGCAACAGTCCCCTGCTCCCAGTGCGGCTGCCTCTGCCTCCCCGGGACTTATCGTAGCCCGGCACCGCTGATCCCGAGACCCCCCGCGGGGGGACCCAACGTCCCTACGCCCGAGCCGGAGCCCTACGACCCGACGCCTGAACGAAGCCCACGCTCGTTCGACACCTCAGTGTGAAGAAGCACTCAGGCCCCGCGGGGAGCTGCCGATGGTCAGCCCCCCCCTCCCCCTGGAGGTAGACAGACCGCGACAGGTTCGAGCCTCATTGGTTGGGCACCGGCTGATGGGAGAACCTGACCGGCCCGCCCTGATCGTCCGAGAAGGGCGCTTCGATCGGAGCCCCGGGGCTCATGAGAGGGCCCCTGCCCGGGGGGAAGTGGGTCCTATCCGTATCCCTGAAGGTCTCGAGGGCTCGTCGACGGCTCCGAGCCTCCTCGGGCCCCGCGCTCGTGGGAGCCCGGTTCGCCGGTCCCAGGGATGCCCCGACCGCGGTCGTGCCGCGCCCGACAGACCTGGCACATCCTCTGGTCGCAGCATTCGCACTCCACGGGTGACGCGGTCGGGAGGTGGCAGATGGGGCACATCGCCTTCGCGCTCCAGGCTTCACCGAGCACGCTCTGGACGCACCGTGCCAGCGCGAGGTAGGCCTCCAGGATCGCCGGATGCTCGCGGGGGACCACGCGGGAGAACTCGAAGATGGGCATCAGGGCCCCATCGCCCACCGCCACGCCGACCTTCCACTCCACCCCCTCGGTTTGTCCGCCCATCACCGCGAGTGGCGCCCCTGTCTCGGAACGGCCCGCGCGTGGACTCGCAGAGGGGGGGTCCGGTGCCCTACGGGCCCTACCACGGGCTGGCGCACTGGGAAGGACACGAACGGGGATCGCGACGCCTCCCTCTTCTGGAGGTGGGGCGGTCTGAGAGGGGCATTGGTCCCGCGATGGCTCGGTCGTTGTGCGTCCTAGGGCTCACCGGTAAGGGGGGCCTTGGCCGTGCTAGGCCCAGGCACGGTATAAGCGTGCGGGGGCGGCTTCCGAGAGGGAGGGGGCGGTATTCAGACCCGTCCCTCGATCCAACGTCGCCGGGCAACCCCAGGACCGATGGGCGGTCGGCTACTCGTTGTCCCTGGGGCACCCGCAGGAAGTGTTCCCTCCTTCACTGAACGGCTAGCCGGGAACACCGTCCTCATCCACAGGTCCATGGCTTGGCGCTGAGGAACCATCGCGGTCTGGAAGGCCTCACGGAGCCGGTCGCCCACCTCTTGCGTCCGTCGTGTCCACTCCTCCTGGCGGCTTCGCCCCTCCTCGCTCGCGGAAGCGACGGGTGGAGCTGCGGAGGGCTTGGAGAAGGCCCCGATCCACGAGGAGTAGGCCTTCTGCTGCTCCTCGGAGAAGCGACGCAGGAACTCGGTGGCGGTCTTTCCGGTCTCCATCGCGAACCGGGTCCACAGGTCGACCCCCTCTTCCATGGGTGAGCGTCGGGCGGTGGATCCGCTCGGGTCGGTCTTCTTCGGTGGGCGCGACAATCTCGTTGAGGTGGTCCTTCGGGGCATGATCAGCCTCCCTCCCGGGGAGCCAGGCATCGTGGTCCGGTTCATCAATCGTTTCGTGAACCAGGCTCGACGCGACGCGTATCTCCTGGCGAGGCACCCCGGGGGGCAGGTGACACGATGCCCGCCGAAGCGATGATGCCCCCGACCGGACCCGTGCCCGCCGAGCGCCCCTCCTTCTTCCGGAGGATCCGCGAAAGGAAGTCGCGGACCGCCCGAGTCGAGGACCTGATGAGCAACGACCTTCTCGTCTGTCAATCCACCGACAGCTGCGCTTCGGTGGCCAATCGGATGCGACAGGGGAACGTCGGGATGCTGCCGGTCCTCGAGGGCACCAAGGTCGTCGGGGTGGTGACGGACCGGGACATCGCGCTCCGGCACGTAGGGGGGCTAGGCGTCCCCTCTCCTCACACTGCGGTGGAGGGCTGTATGACTCACAGTGTGGTCGCGGTCCCACCGGGCGCCAAGGTCGAGGAAGGAATCCGCAAGATGCGGGACAACCAGGTCCGCCGACTGCTCGTGATGGACGGGGAGCGGCTGAGAGGCGTGCTCACTCTGGATGACATCCTCATTCAGACGAACCACTCGAGCGACCTGGACCGGGTCGTCAAGGACGCGCTGAAGGGGGGGATCGCCCCCACTCGCGTATAGGTTCACATTCAAAGGCCCCGCTCCGGCCGGGCCCTCGCCGCCTCGAGGGCCCGGCCTCGAAGGAGCGCGGGGTACACCGACCGGAGCTTTGGAGGCAACATGGGAGGCAGAACCCATCACGGACCGAGATCGAAGCGCAAGCTCAAGGGAGCCCTCAAGGTCAACGCCAAGCGCCGAGAGCGAGACTTAAACCTCGAATGGGAGCTCGGCCCCGAGGAGCCGATGCCCCCCGGTCCGCCTCATCCGCAACGCGTGATCCGGCGCCCATGATGCTCCCCCGGCTCGGCGGCGATGGGCAGCGACGCCCGGTCCCGCCATGAGACTCAGGAACCCTGTGCCCCGGAACGGCCACCTCACGCAGCCGAGGGCTTGGCCTCGGGCTGTCCCGCTTCCTCCGATGAGGCGGGGTCGGTCTCGAGCGACTGAAAGAACCTGGCAGGTGCTCCGTCATACCCGACGGCATGGAGCTGCTCGCAGATTGGATCGAACATGACCAAGAGCTCGAAATCCAGCCCGTGCTCGCGGAGCAGGGCCTGGACCTCGTCGGCGACGAGGTCCACCCACGCGTCGTTGTCCCGGGTGGACCGAGTGAGGACCGTCCCCGAGGGTCTGGCCGAGGAACGAGGGGCTACCTTCGTTCCGAGGGAGGCCTCGTCCGACCCCCGGTTATCGAGACGATCATGGGACGAGGCCGGAACCCGAGGGGCAGGTCCGGAAACCTGGTCGACCCAGGCGTCGTTGTCGGGCCTGCGTTCGGTTGTCGCTGGGCGTTTGGCGTTGGGCTGGCGGGTGCGGGTTCGCATCGTTCGTCCCTCGCGAGGGGGGAACGAACGATCGGGCGCCGCGCAATCCTATTGGGGTTCTTCCGGAATCCTCGGGGGTAGCTTGACGTAGGGCGTGCCCGTGCCGCGGCCCAGGGATGGGCCTTGGTTCAGGACACCGAACTCTACCGGCATCTGTTGGGCATCGTCGCACCGTGGACTGTGGAACGGGTCGAGTTGGACCTGAAGGAGAAGAGGGTGGACGTCTGGGCCACCCACCCTTCCGAAGAGAGATGGCCGTGTCCCGAGTGTGGA
>JAKBKR010000207.1 GCA_021832495.1 bacterium
AAACCCGCTCGCCGAGGATGCTGATGAGCGCGGGCATGAGGAAGGTCCGGACGATCATCGCATCCAAGATCACGGCGACGCCGAGGGAGAAGCCGATGGTCCGGAGGAGGGCGAACGAGCTCGAGGCCAGGACGAAGAACACGCTGGCGAGGATGATGGCCGCGGCGGTGATGATCCCACCGGTGTACCCCACGGCCTTCACCACCGCCTCCCGGGTCGGGATCCCCGCGGACTTCTCCTCCCGGATCCGGGTCAGGATGAACACGTTGTAGTCCATCCCAAGGCCAAGAACGATGATGAACAGGATGACCCGGTCGAAGAAGAATATCGGCGTCGAGAGCGCCACGGCCATCACGAGGTAGGTGACGGCCCATGCCCACGCGATCGACACCCCGATGGTCACGACCGCCATGAGCGGGATGGTCAGGGAGGCGAGCAGCGCAAGGAGCACCACGATGAGGCCGATCACCACGATCGTGATCATGCGGTCGAGCGCCTGAGAGGTCTGGAAGTCGAGGTCCTTCAGTTCGGAGGCCGCGCCCCCGTAGTAGACCGCCTGGATGCCGGGATGCGACTGTGCGTACGCTCCCAAGCGGTCCTCGACGCTCGACAGGGCCTGGATGGTGGAGAGCGAGAGGCCTCCGGTCGATGGCACCACGGTGAAGAGGATCGAACGCCCGTCGGTCCCGACGTACGGGGAGAGCGTGGCATTGAGCTCGACCTGCTGGACCGGGCCGAGGGAGCTGTACGAGAGCCACGAGGAGAGCGGGGCCCCGTAGGGACCCGTGGGGGAATCCACGTAGGCGATCCCCGGGGTTGCGTTCAGCAGGGCGGTGACATTGGCGATCGCCTGGAACTCCCCGGGACTCTCATGGCCGTTCGTGATGAGGGGGGCGTTGAAAGTGACGAGCACGTCGAGGGGAAAGACGTACCCTGGACCGAAATGGTCGGAGATCACCTGGAGCCCCTGCGAGGAGGGCGAGTTCGCGGGCAGCTGCCCGAAGTAATCGTAGGTGACCGGCGCGGTGAAAGCGATGTAGGAGAGGGGCATCGAGACGAGCGCTGCGACGAGGACGATCGGCACCGCGTGCTTGACGGCATACCGGCCGGCCTTCTGGAAATAGGTCTGGCCCGTCTCCGCCCGCTGCTCTCGGACCTCCTCCCGCCGGACCATCCGCTCCTTCCGGTCCGGCCAGAAGACCCGGGGGCCGAGCAGGACGATGAGTGCCGGGACCACGGTCAGCGAGATGAGCAGCGCAATGAAAACGGACAGCGAGAGCACCATCCCCCACTCGCTCAGCAGGGCGACCCCCGAGAAGGCGAGGGCTAGGGTCGAGAGGATGACCGTGGCCCCGCTGATCGCGATGCTCTCCCCCGCCCAGGTCATCGTGGCGATCACCGCCTGCTTGTGCTCCTTACCGTGGGCGAGCTCTTCACGGTAGCGCGAAAAGAGGAACACCGCATAGTCCGTTCCCACACCCAGCACGAAGGCATCCTGCAGCTCGAGGGAGGTGACGTCGACCCTCGTGATCATCGTGCCGATGAGGTAGGTCCCACCCATGGCGATGATGAGCGCCATCGCTATCGGGCCGAAGGCGACGAGGGGCGTCACCGGGGAGCGGAAGTAGAGGGCCGTGATGAGGAGCAGGACCGAGACGCTCAAGGGCAGCGTGAGGACGAGGCCACCCGAGAGCACACTGTTCTCGTCCTTGTCGAGCGGGGCCACCCCGGTCTGGTAGTACGATATGCCGCCCGCCGGATCGGTCCGGTGGAGGACCGAACCGAGGATCTGGTCCATCGTATCGATGTTGTTGAAGATCGGTTGGCTTCCGTCGGGCGCCGTGTAGGCATCCTGCTGGGTGTAGGATATGGCGATGAGGGTGAGTTCCCCGTCCGGGGAGACGAAGGAGCGCTCGAGGGAGAGGGGGATTGGGAGTGGGTAGTCCGCGACCGGGGTGGTGTCCGCCGTCCGGTTCGCCCAGGCCGAGACGGTGGCGGACGTTCCGCCGGAAGGGAAGGTCATCCACACCGAAAGGACCCACGGGGCGGATAGCCCCGTCTGGGATGCGATGACCCGGGCGGTGAGCCCCCGTACGGCCGGGACTTGCGTGAAGTTCTCGATCCCGACCCCCGAGAGCGCGGGGCCGGCGAGTTGGGGGGAAACCAGCGGAAGCCCACCCGAGAGCGCCACGGGACCCAGGGACTGCCGCGCGAGATTGTCCGAGCAGGCGAGGAAGAGTGGGTAGAGCCCCGCCTCTCCAGCGCAGGACGGGGTGGTGTTGAAGGCGGCATAGTATATCGAAAGTCCCCGGACCAACGTGGCGTGGACGGTCGCGTTGGTGTAGGCCGAGAGCGAGTAGTTGGCCTGGAGGTAGGCGTCCCAGTTGACCTGGGAGCCGTTCGCGCTCGGGTTCGCCTCGCGCACGGCGTACCACGATTGCGCGTACGTCGCGGGAGGGGTCCACAAAAGGAGCGCCGTGTCGTTGAGGGCCGAGTAGAGGGAAGTGGGACCCTGGGTGCTGTTCGCGAGGACGGCGAGCGTGAGTTCGGTCTGTCCGGCGAGGTATTCCGCGTAGGTGTCGTAAAGATCCGAGATCGTCGCGAGGTACTGGATCGAACGATTGGACTGGATGGCCCGGGTGACGGCGACCGTGCTGGCCTGGCCCGCGGGACCCGTGATGTTGGGCCCGTCGAGCACGATGATGCTGGAGGAGGCGGTGTTCTGGCTGGGGAAGAGAGCGGCTATCTCGTTCGCCGCGACGATGCTGGGGGCGTTGTTCGGTAGCACCGTGGCCGAGTTCGTTGTCGCGCTCCCGAGATTGCTCAGCGTGGGGACAGCTACGATGAGGAGGATGACCCACGCGATGAGCGGATAGTAAGGGTGCCGGGTGATCCATGTCCCGAGGGCTGCGAAGGCCCGTTCCTTGCCCGACAGCTCCTTCTCGGCCACCACGGCGTGAACTACGGGTCCGATAGATAAGCTTGCACCGATGGGTGATCGGAAGGGCTTCCCGGAGCCGGGTCTTTCGTCGAGCGGCCCGAGGTGGGACGGGTCACACCGAGAGGGCGACCAAGTCTCTTGCAGTCTCCTTGGGCTTGGTGATCATCGGCCAGTGACCGGCTTCGACGATGGTGTGGGGGCCTTCCAGCTTGCCCCATTTCCCGGCGACGATCTCGTCGACCGGGTCGCCGCTCTTCGAGCAGAAGATGTAGGCACTCTTGATCTGGGGGAAGGACGCGGAGAGGTCGATCGTGTCCGTGGCGTGCTTCAACGGCCAGGGAGTGGCGTGCGACAACATCCACCGACGGTCCGCACCCTGCACATCATTCCCGATGCGATCGATGATCTCCTCGGTGAGCGGGATCCCATGCGTCCCGGAGGGGACCGGACCGAACTCTCGCGTGGGATCGAAGCCTCCTTGGGGCCCCGTCTGGTTCTCAGGCCGGAAGGCGTCCAGATAGATCACCCGCCTGACCTTCTCCGGCACACGGTCCGCCACGGCTGCGGAGACCTTGCCCGCAAAGCTGTGCCCGACGAGGACGAAGCCCTCGAGGTCGTTGAACCGTATCACGTTCAGGACATCCTCGATCGCGGTCTCCATCCCCACATCCTTCGAATACAAGTGGACTCGGTCACCCATCCCCGTCAAGGTGACGGGATAGGCACCATGCCCATCCTTTTGCAGGTGAGGGACCACCCTTTTCCACGCCCACGCCCCAAGCCAAGCCCCTGGGATCAGAACGAAATCAGTCATGACGTCGATGTCTCCCCGTGCGTATTTAGCCATGCTCAAGCTCCGGTAGCGAAAGGTGCGAAACAAGAATTTCGTCTCACCGACGCGTGGACCTCGGGTCCACTAGGATGGGCGCAACGGACCCTGGCCCAAGGTAACGGACCAAGGTCTCTACGAAGAACTCTACCTTACTATGGAGATCGTCGGACCACGGTGGCGAAGGCCCGCCGGGCAGCGGCCGCCATGTGAGATGGCATGCGGTAGTGGGAGAGTTCCGTGGGTAGTATCCAGCGGTAGGCGGTGTGCTCGTTCCGGTCGAGGCGGGGTTCCTTTGACCCGGTGACCTCGCACCGGTACGTGATGACCACGAAAGGAATGGTGAGGGTGGGGGTCTTTCGCCAAGATGAGGTCCCCACGAAGACCGGGGGCCCGATCCGGGGTCGATATCCGGTTTCCTCGAGGACCTCCCTTCGCAGGGCCTGTTCCAAGGACTCCCCCTCTTCGACACCGCCCCCGGCCAAGTCCCATTGGCCGGCGTGCGGAGGACTCTGGCTGCGCTGCAGAATCAAAAGCTTCTCCCGTCTCAAGATCGCGGCCTTCACTCCGACCTGGGTCCAGAGGTATCGGGGGAATCCCTTGGGATCAACGCGCACATTCGGCATGGTCCACGCTGTTCCGTACAGAACCGAAAGTTAGATAATGGCCGGGGGCATCGAACCCCTTTACCCATGTCGCGTTCCCTTCTTTCCGATGTCGCTTCGAAGGACATCCCCGACGCCGTCGGGCGTTTGCTCGTGATACCGATCGGGGCGCTCGAGGCGCACGGCCCCCACCTGCCCCTCG
>JAKBKR010000208.1 GCA_021832495.1 bacterium
CGCTCCCACGGGCATCACGTTCGACAGCCAGAATGGCTACCTGTATACCAGCGACTCAAGTAATGCCGTCTCAGTTATCAACGGGGCGACCAACCAGCTCCTTGGTTCGATTCCCGTGGGAGCCACCCCTATGGGCATCGGTTGGGACAGTTCTAACGGTGATGTCTATGAGGTCAGCAATGGGAATGGGGGACAGGGAACGGTCTATGTAATCAACCCCTCTGCCACAAGCGGAGGTAATCCTACCATCTCTTCATTCACTGCGTCCCCTACCACGATTCCACTGGGGGGCTCCACCTATCTGAACGTGTCGGTCTCCGGTGGCACCTCACCGTATTCTTACGCCTACCAAGGGCTACCAATCGGTTGTGGGGACATCTCTACTCCATCGTTACCTTGCTCTCCCACCAGCCCGGGAACGTACAGCGTCTCTGTCACAGTGACCGATAGTGCATCGAAGAGCGTCACGAGCTCCCCCGTGAGCTTTACTGTAACCTCTCCTGCAGGTTACCCCACGATCTCTTCTTTCAAAGCCACGCCTTCAAGCGTGGGAGTGGGGTCTTCGACCACGCTGACCGTCACGGTGACCGGAGGAAGCCCGCCCTATTCCTATGCCTACGCGAACCTCCCACCGGGCTGCAGCACCACGAACAGCGCACAGGTCACCTGCGTCCCCACCGCTACCGGTAATTTTAACGTGAAGGTCACCGTTACGGATTCAAAATCCCACTCCGTGAGCGGCAGTACGATCGTCACGGTCACTTCTGGGAGCGGGCAGAACACAGGCAATGGAAGCAGCGGTGGCAATGGATGGCTCATTTGGGTCGTAGTCGTTGGGGTGGTTGCCGCGGCCGCTGTCATTGGTCTCGTGCTCGTGCTCAAGATGCGGAAGCCGAAGGTCCCGGCGCAATCTCTGCCCCCCACGGCGGGGGCTACACCAGGATATGCACCACCGCCACCCCCGTCCGGGAGCGGCGCTCCAGGGTATCCTCCACAGCAGTAACGAAGTCGGAGGGGGTGACCCCGAGTTCGAAGAAGTAGCCCATCGGGGGTGCTTTACCCATATAGTTCCGCGTACTTGACCGAACGTGCACCGGAGGCTTGGGAACCGCCTTGACCCACCGATTATCCTTCTTTGCATCGTGCTCACCGGCCTTGTGACAGGGTACCTCACCCCGTTCGTCCAGCTCCCCTCGCTCGGTGTTGTCCAACACTCCCCTTTCAGGGAGCGAGTGCGATCTACGGTCGGCAAAAGCTCGACGCTAGTCGGAGGGATAGTCAATTCTACGGTTTCCCTCCTCAATGGGTCGGTTTGGCCAAAGAATCATCTGTTCCCGGAACTCATTGAACCGTATGCCACGTCTTACGATCCAATCGGACACTGCCTCCTTCTCTCAGGGTATGAGTCTTCCAACATAGTATCCGTGAATGCGACTTCCGGAGCACTTCTTTCCGCCGTAGCATTAAGCGGCGGTGCCCCCACCATAACCGTAGACACGAATGCGAAGCGCGTATTCGCTCCCGAAGCCTCGGCAAATCTGGTCGGAGTCTTGAATGCCTCGTCCCTGTCGCTTATGGTCAACCTCACCAATGTCGGACTAGGGCCATCCGCGGTCTCGGTCGATCCCATGAATGGGGAGCTCTTCATCACGGACAGCTCGGGAGGAATGGTGACCATCCTAAACGGGTCCAACTACCAGAAGATCGAACAATTGTCCACGGGTCGGGACCCAGTGGAGGTCGTCTACGATCCGGTGTCGAGGATGATGGTTGTTGCAAACGGAGGTTCGAACAATGTAACCCTCATCAATGCAACCACGAACCTGTTCACCCGAAGCACGACTGTCGGCTTGACACCACTCGGGATCTCGGTGGATCCCAATTCAGGGTTCATCTATGTCGATGACGAGGTGTCGAACAATGTGTCTGTCTTGTCTGGGATCGGTACTCCCGTAGGGAATCTAATACTCGGTCCAGCTGGGACATATCCAACGTTCTCTGCATTGGATTCCTCACGTGGGCGTCTTTACGTCGCAGAAGGGGGAGGAAACCAGATCGGTGTGATCGATATCCTTTCCCTTTCGATCTTGGGCAATTTCTCCACGGGTTTTCAACCGGAAGGGATTTCCTTCGATCCGGTAGCCCAATCGGTGGTGACGGCGAACAGCCTTTCAGACTCGTTGACCCTGCTGAATTTGACGGCTAACGTAAGCCGTTCCGTACCCGTGGGAACGGCACCCGATGCATTGACTGTGGACAACGCAACGGGGGAGGTCTTGACGGCTGAGTCCACACAGAATGCATTGGGAGCCTTCTCCTTCCTATCGAACCCACCTCTTCGTTCCGTCGCTGTGGGTTCGAACCCCTCAGCGGTCGGTATCGATCCAACCCGGGGATTGGTCTACGTGGCCAACAACGCCTCGGGGAACGTGACCGTGCTCGATCCTACATTAGGTTCTGCCGTAACCAGCATCAATCTGGGGAATGGAGGCCCCGACGCCATCGTCGTGGACCCGGACACGGAAAGAGCCTTCGTCGCTGAGTACGACTCGGATAATGTCAGCGTGATCTCCACGAGTACCCTGAGGTCCATTTCCTCGGTTTCTGTGGGCCTGCACCCCATGGCCCTTATCTGGAGCCCGGCAGACGGGCGGATCTACGTTGCAAACCAGGGTTCCGACAACGTTTCTGTGCTTTCGGGAGCCAACGGCACGCTCTTGACAACGGTCCCCGTCGGAGATGGTCCCAATGCAATGGCATATGATCCCCTCGGTTCTACGGTATATGTTTCAGATGAGGGATCCCATCAGATATCCGCGATTGCCGCGGGTGCGAGTTCAGTGGTTTCCACTTGGAACGTAACCATGGAACTCTCGGCCCTACAGGCCGATCCGGAGACGGGTGCACTTTATGCGACCTCCGCCCCGGGCAATGTCCTACTTGCCTACAATGTCAGTTCCAAGACCCTTATCGGATCCATTCCCGTGGGCTTGGCCCCGGAAGCGATCGGGTTTTCCGCCACCATGGACACCCTCGTGGTGGGCAACTACGGTTCGGGTACGCTCTCGATCGTGGTCCCATTTCGCCTCCCCGTTCTCTCTCCGGTCACCTTCTACGAATCAGGTCTTCCCGTTACCGTTCCCTGGTCCGTCACTGTTGAGGGGACGCAGCGAACCACCAACTCCTCTTCCCTGACTTTTGAGGTCCTTAACGGGACCATACCCTTTCGTGTTGCAGCACCCCCAGGATTCGCAGCCTTTCCAGGTTCTGGCTCCATCATTGTGACGGGTACGCCTCGAACCCAACTGGTCACGTTCTCCCTAGTTTCTCCTGCGCAATTTACCCTTACGGTAACCCAAGTAGGTCTTCCCACCGGTGTACCATGGAAAATCAATATCTCCGGACACGTCGCCACGTCTACTGGAACGAATCTCGGTTTTCTTTTGTCAAATGGGTCGTATTCATTTAGCGTTGAGGGGGGGACAGGGTTTACCGCCGTTCCTGCTTCAGGTGTTATACATATTCAAGGAAGACCGGCATTCTTGAACCTGACCTTCACAAGGAATCAATCGCCACGCCCACTCAATTTCGCTATCGTCTTTGTCGAATCAGGACTCCCCAGCGGATCAACTTGGTCCGTTCACTTCGGAAACGTAAGCATGTCTGGAACCAACTCCTCCTTCACCTTTTTCGCCTCCAATGGAACGTACACATACCAAGTTACATCGTCGGATTCCACACCAACGCCAGATACCGGCTCGTTCCGAGTGAACGGCGCCGGCGCAACTATCCATGTGACCTTTACCACACCCTCTGACAGTATCTTGTTGACGCTCGCCGTTGTCGTGCCTGTGGCCCTTGCCCTCCTAGGTGTTTGGGTCTTCCTACTTCGAAGGAGGAGCCGGACGAACCAAGTGCAAAGGGATGATACGACGGGACGTAATGGTGATGGACAATCTTCGGGGGACGTAGGATCCACAGAAGAACAGAGCCCTCCGATGGACTCGTTGCCCACTTCTGACCCTCACGCTTCTTCACCAGAAAAGTTGACCATGTCAGACGACGATGACCTCCCGGGGGTTCACCAAGACGTTAGCACCTTTGAATCTGTTACCGATGGAGCAAGCTTAGACGAGCCTGAGGAACCACGGTCGTTTCCCTCAGAGAGAGCGTGCCCTAGCTGCGGGACCTACCTTGTCGAAGAGCGATGTCGTGAGTGTGGCTATTCCGCCTCCGGTGAGACTAAGGGGTTAGGGAGCGGAGGGCCAATTTGACCACCTACCCACCGGTACCCATCCAATCGTCCCGAAATCCCCTGACCTCGGTGATCCTCGATGCAAATATCCTGATCCTGGCTGTAGAGACCCGGTTCCCACTGGACACGGAGATCGCCCGGATCCTGGGCCAAGCGGACGTACTGGTGCCCAGCAGCGTGTCCAGAGAGCTCAAACGACTCGAACGGAAAGGACTAAAGTCCGCCAGGGCGGCCATTCGCTTCGCGGCGCGTTATCGGATTTTCGACACCGATCTCGATGGAGATGCTGCCATGGAGACCCTAGGGCGA
>JAKBKR010000209.1 GCA_021832495.1 bacterium
GCCCCCGGTCACCATCTCGGCGTTCAATGCCACGCCCTCGTCCATCAAGGTAGGGTCAGCGACCCGGTTCACCGTGAGCGCGAGCGGAGGCACCGCTCCCTATGCGTACTCCTACGCGGGCCTCCCCACCGGGTGCGTCACGGCCAACACTTCGCAACTGAACTGCACCCCTACGGTGGCCGGCAATTTCACCGTGAACGTCACAGTGACAGATACCCATCACGCATCGGCCACGGCCAGTACCGCGCTCACCGTCCAGGCGCTCCCGAACCCGTTGCGGATTCTGAGCTTCAGCGCCGTACCGTCCCGGGTGATCGTGAACCATTCACTGACCTTGACGGTCGTCCTGAGCGGGGGTACTGCCCCGTACAGGTATGTCTACTCCGCCCTGCCGCCCGGATGCAGCAGCGCGAACGTTTCGTCCCTCACCTGCACCCCTTCTTCGACCGGACAATTCCTGGTGAAGGTCGTGCTGACGGATTCGGCGGGACAGGCCGCGAACGCCACGACCAGCGTGACCGTGGAGCCGACCGCCCCTTCCATCCTCTCGTTCAGCATTGCCCCGAGTTCGGTGAACGTTTCATCGCCCTTCAACCTCTCCGTCCGGGTGACGGGGGGTGCGTTGCCCTTGTCGTTCGCATACTCCGGCCTCCCCACGGGGTGCTTGACACAGAACGCTTCCCGGTTCACGTGTACCTCCGACACCGCCGGGAACTACACGATCGAGGTCGTTGTGCGGGATGCCTTGGGCCGGAGCGCCTACGCCAACGCCTCCGTGAAGGTCTCGCAGATCCGTTCCTGTGCCAGTTCGGGGACCGGATGTCCACTTACGCTTGGACCGAACGGAAGTCCGGAGACGATCTATCTAGTGTTGGTGATCGTCATTGCCGCCGTGGTTATCGGTGTAGCACTGGCGGTCCGTCAACGACGCAAGGGACGGACATCCGCTCCTCCCCCCTCACCACCCCAAGCATTCGGTGGCCCCCCGCCGGGCCCCCAGTACCCCGGATGACCTGTACGACGGTGGGCCACTAATCGTTGATCACGTCCCCATCCATGAGCACTTCGGCGACCTCCGGACGGAGGATCTCTGGGGGAAGCGGCTTGCGCTCGGTCAGCAACTGGCGGATCTTGGTCTGGCTGGTGCTGAGGCGTGCCTCCTTCGGATGGGGGCAAACCTTGGTCGAAACCATCCCGCCGCACCGGGTACAGTGGAAGGTCTCTTGGTAGCGAAGAGGGATGACCCCGATGTCCCGGCCATCAAAGATGCGATGGCAGTCGAAGGGGTCGTAGTAGGTGCCGACCCCGGCCTGGTCCCGGCCGACAATGTAGTGTGAACACCCGTAGTTCCGGCGGACGATGGCATAGAAGAGAGCGGCGCGGGGCCCCGCATACCGCATCGTGATGGAGAAGGATGCGAGGATCGCTCGCTCCGGACGGTAGTAATGCGCCACAAAGGCTTCGTACGCGCGCATGATCACCTCGGGTTTGTAGTCACCTTTCTTGAGCTTCCCGACCACTGGATGGATGAGGATGCCGTCAACATCTTCCCGCTCGATCGTGAGCCGCTGGAGGTATTCGTGGGCGGTGTGGGGGGGGTTCCGTGCCTGGTACCCCGCGACCCCTTTCCAGCCCCGCTCCTCGAATTTCGCTCGGGTCTCCCGAGGGCTCAACTCAAAGCGCGCGGAGGGAAGGTCGAGCCGGCGCAGCATCCGCACCTTGCCGGCGAGCGCCGTCCTTCCGAATTCCTTCAGGTCGCCCACGTTTGGGTGGGCGACATCCGTGGTTCGGTAGACCTTCTCGGCATACTCCTTGGGGTCGAAGGCGAACTTCTCTTCCAGGCTCAGGAGGGCGAACGGCCGGCCGTGCAGGTCGGCGATCGCCAGTTCATCCGATGGGGAGGCAGCAGCGACGATCGTCTCGTTGTCCTTACCTCCCGGGGCGAGGAAGATGGGCATGGACCAGGGGTTGCCATCGGGCAGTTCCATGGAATCGCGGGCGCGCTCAAAGTCCGCTTGGCCCTGAAAGCCCTCCAGAGGGCTATAGGCCCCGATCGCGATCTTCTCCGTATCGTATATATGGTCGACCGAGGGGCGCAGGAGGGGAAGTTCGTCAATGTCCGAAATCCGTCGTTCCGCTTCTGGGCCGTGTATCTCGCGATCGACCAGCCTTCCACCATAGGGTGCTACGACCATGTGTTTCCTCGTTGGGTCCATCCCGACGGAGGCCGCTAGCGCGGACTTCCCCCGGGTGTTCGGCACGGGAGACCGCCGCGGGTGATATCCGTTGCTGTCGCCGCACCGTGCCCGGCAAAGAGCATTTATCCCTGTGCGGGTCGGGGGAGTTACCTCCGGAGAAGAAGATGCAGACCTACCCAGTGTCCCGGGAAGCTCGCAAAGACCTGAGCCTAGACCCGCTATCGAAACGGATGAGCGAAGCCTTCGGGGTTTCCCCGCGGGTTGAAGGGGATACCCTTTTGCTATCCTTCCTCGCCATCAAGGAACTCAGAGTGCGGACGGACGGTCGCTCCCTCATGGTCGAGACGCTGATGGACCCCCAGGTCCCCGGGGAGCAGCAGATGGCCACGATCAAGGCGTACAACCGTTTCCTCGAGCTCGCAACCGGACTTACGGCGAAGGAACGAGCGAAGAAGCTCCAGGCCGAAGCCAAGAAGGGCGTTCCCAAGTAGCCGGGCGGAGGGCTCACCCGAGGCGGACCTCGGTCTCTCCCGGAGAAGACAATCCGAAGATCAGTCCGTTGACTCCGGCTACGGCGACGGCGGTACCGACGATCAGGAGGAACGCCCAGAGGAATAGGTCCTCGGGCGCATAGCGTATCGATAGGAGCCCGCCACCGATCATGCCGGCCCCTACCACCGCAGTGACGACGCCGAACAACCGCATCGAGCGCAACTTCGGGTCGGGCGGCAGCGCCTTGCGAACTGTGTGGCCACACTCGTTGCACGAAATGATGTAACGGGGCGAACCTAAGGGACGCCGTTCGAGGGCCCTTCCCCCCGGAAAGGTGGCGATGCGCGTGCGTTCATCGCACGGACAGGGGCAGAGGTCCCTCGCGCTCTTGTACGGGCATCCGTCACACACGAGGAGCGCAAGACCGTGCAGAAGATAAGGGGTTTTCGAACCGAGGGCCCAACACCCCTGGTTTGGTCATTCTGTGTATCACCTAAACTCGTTGGCGGGTGGCATACCTAAAAGCCGCAGGCCGCTCTAAATTTCGGGTAAGCATCCATAAGGGGTATGAGGTAATCCCTTGAGACGGGCATTCCGGAGGTTTCCTGGGAAAACTATGCGGAAGCGGGTTGGGCTGCGGGTGGAATCGGTTCGGGCGATCGGTCCACGTGGACCTTCCAGAAGTGCCAACCGAGGAAGGGCGCCCAGATGAGGACCGGGACCACGATCAATCGCTCGGTCAGTCCCTTCAAGGTTGGTGTTGCGACGAACACCACGAGAGAGACCATGTCGACGAGGCCGGCGAGGGCGGTGGGCATGGCCCACCCTTTCCACTCGGGCAGTCTTCGGAAGCTCCAGGCGAAAAGAAGGAGCGCAATGCCGGCCCCGATGAAGGCACCCGCGGCAAAGTAGCCATGTTCGTGCGTGTGCTCGTTGAAAACCCCGACCCCCAAGGCGCCGATCCCCGCCAGGACGAGGAACACGCGGCCGAAAAGGGATGAGAGCCGGGCCGGGAACCTATGGAACGTCAAGACCACGGCGAGGACGGTCATGATGCCAAGAAGAATGATCGAACCGTTGAAGAGGTAGTCGTACGGGGCCACGCCGAGGTTGCTGATGACCATGGTCAGGGGGTTGTAGGCTCCGCCGAGCAAGGCCTCTTGGAGACCCATCGCCGCCACGAACTCGATGGGTCCGAGGATCAGGAGGACAGCACCCAATCGCTCCAGCGTACGGTCCTTCGAGGGCTCCATAGGTACGACGGCGACAGCGGCGCCCACTCATAAAGGGTTGTGAGCAGGCGCTCAGGTGTTGATGCAAGGACCCGGGCTCGAACCCGGGATTCCCCCTTTGCGACACGCATTTCGAGTGTGGCCTCCCGAGGGTTAGTGGAGCCTGCGGTTGCGCGTGGGGAAGTTCGTCACCATGAGGGGGCCACCCGAAGCCGGGTCTTGCCGACGAAATCCTTCAGCGTTCCCGGATACGTCTTCCAATCTTCCACGACCTTTCGCAAGAATGCACCACCATTCCGTCTCTCCTCGGGGATCGTCCATGGGGGCCAAGGACCCGTTCGGAGCGGTCGTAGCTCTTCCCGCGACCACCTTGGGTCTCGGAGCGCCCGGAGGAGGACCTTCCCGGGGCTTCGTGCATCGGCAAAGTCCAACAGGTCTTGTCGAACGCGTACCGAGACTCCGCGCGCCTTCCACGCGGTCAGCAAGTTCTGGAGCTTCTCTCTGCGGTACGCACGGGAATCCCCCGCAGAGCCACTCGAGAACCCATTGAAGTAGAGAAAGGGCTTTCCCGCGGCGAGCGCATCGACCAGGCTTTGGCTTCCTCCGACGATGACGAGGTGGGCACCGATCAGGGTG
>JAKBKR010000210.1 GCA_021832495.1 bacterium
AACAAAAAATTCTGCGAAGGGGATGCATCCAGTTCTTACTGGGTTTATGACTGGGCCCGTGTCACGGCCCTAGGAACCACTGGAGCACCTCTCCCGGGGGCCCAAGTCCAGGCGACATCGATGGTATCCAATTCAACAATATCCGCCCTTGCGAATGCTTCGTCGAACCCCAGCCTCTTCCCAGCGATCTTCCGCGTAGCCGTTGACTCAGTGGCAGCGCCGGTAGCCCAGTACGGGGTGACACAACAGAATGGACGGGCGCTGCTTGCCCTCGGAACCTCATACGTTACGCTCGGTTCTCTGCCCGATGGACTTTACGTGGGAGGACTCTACAATGTTACCTTTAACGGCAAACTCACCTATTTGAACGGTTCTTCGGTACAGAAAGGAAGCGGCTTTGCTCGCTCGCCACCGCTGTGCGGTTGGCCGCGGTCCAGCGCCGGGTGTGGCCTGACGATACTTGCCCCGGTTTCGCTTCAACTCTTCACAGCCGACGTTCAGGTGCAGTCCATCTCACTCGGGACCCAGGGTGTATTTGGGTGTACTTCGAGCTGTTACGTCTTCGAGGGCAATAGCGTGGACGTCAACGTTACAGTCGACGATGTCAACAACCTTATCGTAGCAGACCAGCAGGCCATCCCGGTATACGTCTACGACCTCTATGGCACTACAAACACCACTCTCGGTGAGATGCTCTACAACTTCGACATTTCGAGCCCCGCCCTACAATCCCAATCCATTTCGGTGACGATCCCGTACAGCGATTCCGGCTCTCACACGATCCAGGTTGTTGTTGACCCACTGCATGTGGCGCCAGAGAACGGCACGATTGGCAAGACGATGTCGTTGCCCTACAACGTCTACAAGGCCCCCCAGATACTACCTTCCGAGGCGGTCATTACGGTCTATGATGCATGTAACGGTCAACCTATCACGCTTGCCTTGGCCAACACGTGTAACAGGGTGAATATAGATGGGACCGTTACGAACACTGGGGATGCCGGAGTCACGGCCACCCTCGCCCTTTCTTGGAACGGCTCGACCCCGATCGGAGTTCCGGTTAGCCGCAATGTGCCGGCCGGGGGAAGTGCTACTGTGAATGGTTCTCTCTTGATCACCACGAACACGTTCCTCGGTGCCATCCAAATGCATGTGGAGACACCGCTCTTGCCACCGATCACCTACAACCGAGTATTCTTCAATATCTCTCAAAACGCGTCATTCGAGGATTATACCACCTTGGTCCTCAACAATCCTTCGGCAAACTTTACGCTGCAAAGTGTAGGGGCCAACGGTCAGCTTTACAGTGTGGCTGGAGCCACCTACACTAATTCGAGCGGCACGTTCAAACTCAATGCATCCGAAGTGGCCCAGAGCCCGCAATACTCGCCCTTTGGGGTGGGGACTGGAATCGGTGCGACCGCAATCATGGAGAATGTCGGTGGTGCGACATCCGCAGCGAATGCAACGCTGTACCTTCAGAATAGCTCCCGATTGATCCCCGTGTCGGAGCGGACCCTCGGGGCGATCGGGTACTCCCCCACTTCCGTCGATGTTCTGATGCCTATCTGGCACATCAATTCCACCGTAATCGGAAGCAATGTCGGCCTGTACACCTTCGACCTGGTCGTCCGTTGGTCAAACACGTACATCTACGGAGTGGAGAACTTTAATTTCTCATACTCGTTTAACGTATACATCCGCCCCCCATCCATCCAGCTCTCCCCTGTAAGCTTTACGCCGACGAAAGTCGATTTGTCGGCAACCTCCGTCCCAGAGCTCGTCATCCAAACGACCGCTACGCTCGCAGATCCCTACGTTGCTTCCATGTATGTGTCTTACGTCGACAAGGCCCTTGGTTCCAACTGTACCGTTTCGGCCGGTTCTCCTAACGTTCAGAACGGAACGTCCCCGCTTCCCTCCTTCCGAGTGCCGTTGACGTGCCTGCAACCGGGGACGTATAGCCTCGTCCTTAAGTTCACCCTCCTTGGAAACACGACCTATGTTACAGCCCCCGCTCTCCAGAATGCGGTGGTTGCGTATGTCCCTGCGGTGTCGCAGGCGAGCTTCCTCCAGCAGTATTGGCTTTGGCTCGTTATCGTTGCCATCGTGGTCGTGGCCGTTGCCTTGGTACTCTTCTTCTTCCGACGATTGGGACGTGGGAACCTTGTCGAGTGTGGAGAATGTGGTGAATTGATCCCGGAGAGCGCTGTTGCTTGTCCCAAATGTGGAGCCGAATTCGAGAAGGAGCTCATGCGCTGCAGCCGCTGTGGTGCGTCTATCCCGTCGAACAGCTCTGTTTGCCCTGATTGCTCCGCACTTCTGGTCGGGCTCAAACCAGATCCCATGGCTGCGGATTACAACACCTTCACCCAACGGTTCCGGGTTGTAGCCCAGAAGGAGTTGGCGGAGAACTATAACGAGGGGGCGTTCTGGGACTGGTGGAAACGCCAGCCAACCTATGTCCCCTTCACTACATGGAAGCAGCAGATGGCGGTTTCCGGTGCCACAGGTGGTTCCGCTCCGGACGCCGCTGCGGCGAAGATGAAGGGCCGCAAAGGGCAGG
Source organism: bacterium (assembly GCA_021832495.1). Classification (GTDB taxonomy): domain Archaea; phylum Thermoplasmatota; class Thermoplasmata; order Lutacidiplasmatales; family UBA184; genus JAJYEA01. The sequence continues at coordinate 2,567 of JAKBKR010000210.1, forward strand.
GTGGTGCACCGCCACAGGCGCAGATGGGTCAACCGATGGCTCCCTCTCCTTCGCCGGCTCAAGGCCAAAGGATGGCTCAACAACCTCCTGCCACTGAAGCCCCACCCGCAAGCCCGACGGGTCCCGCGGGGCCTGGGATGAAAGCTTGCCCATCCTGTGGCCGGAGCATAAACGAATCGATGTTGCTCTGTCCCTTCTGCGGTGCAGTAACCCGATAGTCGGAAGATGAAAGTCCTCATCACCGGCGTCGACGGCTACTCAGGCTGGCCGCTTGCCCTTCATCTCTTGAACCGGGGGCATGATGTATCGGGTATCGACAATTTGATCACGCGCAAGCGGGTGGCGGAGGTCGGAAGTCATAGTGCCACTCCGATAGCCTCGATGACCCGCCGGATTCAGGCGGTGCACAAGCACCTGGGGAAGACCCTAAGATTCTATCGGGGGGACCTATGTCGTTGGGAATTCGTCCGCCAAGTGGTTCGAAAGGAGCGGCCAGACGCCATTGTCCACCTTGGGGAGCAGCGTTCCGCCCCATACTCCATGATCGATGTGCATCATGCGGTGGAAACCCAGGTGCAAAACGTCACGAGCACACTCCACATCCTGTATGCGATACGGGAGGAGTCGCCGAAGACACATCTCGTAAAGATGGGAACGATGGGAGAGTACGGGACTCCGAACATCGATATCGCCGAAGGGTTCTTCGAAGTGGAGTATCTGGGGCGCAAGGACCGGGTTCCTTTTCCCCGCCAAGCCTCGAGTTGGTATCACTGGTCCAAAGTCTTCGATACGGGAGACGTCATGCTTGCCAATCGGCTTTGGGGGACCGCAGCGACCGACGTGATGCAGGGCGTCATCTATGGCACCCGGACCCCAGACATCGATCGACCTGAATTCCTGACACGGTTCGACTTCGATGAGGTCTGGGGGACCGCTCTCAACCGATTCTGCGTTCAGGCGGTGCTTGGTCTTCCGCTCACACCATACGGAAAGGGTCGCCAAAGACGGGGGTTTATCGCACTTGAAGATTCCATGCAGAGCCTCACATTGGCCGTCGAAAACCCGGCAAGCCAGGGAGAGTACCGGGTTTTCAATCAGTTCGATGAGTCCTATTCGGTGACCGACCTTGCCCAGATGGTAGTCACCGCAACCCGGGAAGACCTTCACCATGAAGCCGAGATCCACAATTCATACAACCCTCGGGTCGAGGCGGAAGAGCACTACTACAACCCGCACCACGAGAACCTTCTAAAGCTGGGGTATCGGCATAGCCGGACACTAAGGCAATCACTCACCGAGATACTGACCGACCTTGAAAAGTTCCGCTCCCGTCTTGAGTCTCATCGGGAAGTGGTCATGCCGCGCATGGATTTTCGCACTCCCGACAACCGGAAACCACTCCACATCCCCGGATAGCAACGCCTACCCCGGTCGGTTTTGGCAGCGGGGGTGCGGGTGGAGTCCGTTGGATGTTCACATGCAGAGGCTATGAGAGGCAAGGTCAGGGTATCGCCGGCGCCCATCAAAGGAGCGGGTCGTTTACTCCCATTCGATCGTCGCCGGGGGCTTGTCGGTGATGTCGTAGACCACTCGGTTGACCTTGCCTGAAAGCTCGCGCGTGATCCGTTCCGATATCTCCCGCAAGAGAGGGGCGGGTGGGTCGGAGGCTGTCGCCGACATGGCATCGGTCGATTCGACCAATCGGACGGCGATGGTACTGGCATACGTTCGGTTGTCCCCAATCACACCGGTGCTCTGAACCGGAAGCAACACGGCGAAATACTGCCAGGGAGCAGGGATCTTGCCTTGCGCCACGGCTCGCTCCACGGTCTCTTCAACAACCGCGGTCGCTTTACGGAGGGTCTCGACGCGGTCGGCCGTCACCTCCCCGAGGACACGGACGGCGAGGCCCGGTCCCGGAAACGGCTGCCGGTGCGAGTCCGGGATACCCAACTGCGCAGCGATGGCCCGTACCTCATCCTT
>JAKBKR010000211.1 GCA_021832495.1 bacterium
GACCTCCAGAAGCACAAGACGCCACCCCAGGGACAAACTTCCCCCACCCCCGATGATCGCCAACATGGCCCCCACGATCGCTACCGCCGCACCCACCCAGAACCTCCCCGACAACACCCGGTCCGCTCCCTCCCTCCAAAGTAGGAAGCTGAAGGCCGGGATCGCGATCACATCGCCAAGGAGGGTGAAGATGGCCGTGGGGACCGCCCCCACCGCCCGGGTCGAGAGGATGACGTCGACCTGAAGGAGCGCCATGAAGAGCCCTCCCATGAGATACGTTCGCCACGATGCTCCGCCCGCATGGGAGCCTTCCTGGGGCGAACCATGGTGGCGCCAGGCCATGGCGAGGAAGGGAATCGCCCCGAAAAGGAACGGATAGACGAGGACCGCACCATCGAACGAAGCGGGAAGGATAACGATGAGAGGATAGTACGCCGCCCAGAGGAACGACGCGACAAAGGCGAGCGCAATGGCCGTGGGGTCCGTCCGGGCGGTACGCATCATCTGCGCTGACCCGCCGTCCGTTAAGCGCTTTGCCCATGGGTTTCCCCGTGGCCGGCGGCCCGTCCGCCCAGAAAAGAACGGGTCCGCTATGCTTTAGTGTACCTTATCGGAACCTTTGGCTATAGGCTACCCACCATGATCAACGATGCCGAAGTGGCCAAGGAGTTCGTCAAGCGATGGGCCCGACTGACCGACAACCTCTACACCTGCCAGAAGGTCGCGCTCAGCGAACTCAAGGAGGAACCCGCGGCCCGCGCCCAGGCGGAAGCCCTCTACAATGAGTCGCTGGGTTCGGCCCAGGAACGGCGGGTCATCGCCCTCCAGCTCGCGCTGGCTACAACCCCCCTCACTCTGAGCCCCTAAGGGGGCGCTGCGGAGGGTCCCCCCCCCGCTCCTGACATTGAGCCGGTCAGAAGGCATAAATACCAGATTGCACCTATATTCTTTACTCGGGTCACGTAGTTCTTCTTTTGCGGACCCGCATCGGTGTAGATAGCATGCTGAATGCACGTTGGAACAGGGCGAAGAGCCATACCGGAACGATCCCCAGTCGCACGACCCCACACCCCCGCTTCAAACCCAAGCCCCGTGCCGTTTCCGACATCATCGGCACCATCCTCATCCTCGCCATCACCGTCACCCTCTTCTCCTCCATCTTCTTCTTCGTCAACTCCCTCCCCGGACCCACCGCCCAGTCCACTTCCCAGTTCACCGCCTCCACCTCCGTCTCCTCCGCCGGCAACTACCTCTTCCTCAACGTCTCCTACACCGCCGGCCCCGTTCTCTCCGCCGGCGCCCTCGCCTTCTACGTCGTCTCCCAGGCCAACCCCGCCGCCCTCTCCTGTCACAACCCCTTCGCCCTCTCCGACGGCCTCCCCGCCGCCTCCTCCTGGTCCGCCGGCCAGATCTGGTCCCTCCCCTTCTCCCCCGCCAACCTCTGCTCCGGCCTCACCTCCCTCTCCGCCAACAACAACAACCTCACCCTCACCATCGTCAACGTCGCCAAGAACGTCGTCCTCTTCTCCGTCACCCTCCCCGGCACCCAGGTACCCATCCCCCCCATCTTCACCTCCCAAGGCACCCTTCCCTCCCCCGTCTCCGGTGCCGGCCCCTTCTCCCTCTGGGCTCAGATCCGTGACCCCCACCTCCTCCCCACCTCCACCGTCATCGCCAACCTCGCCTCCCTCCCCGGCCCCGTCACTGGCTCCGGTCTCCCCGCCGCCTGCAATGCCAACCCCCCCACGGGCTGCACCGCCCCCCTCACCTACCAGCCTTCCACGGGCACCTGGACCTCCACCGCTCTCTCCTCCACCGCCTCCGCCATCGGCTCCTCCTTCCCCATCCTCATCACCGCCAAGGACTCCCTCGGCCTCTCCAATACCGTCACCCTCTACGCCCAGTTCGTCAACCCCCAGGGGGCGGACCTTCAGATCGCCATCAGCCTCAACCCTGGCACTCCCACGGTCGGACAGAACGCGACCATCACCGCGCTCATCACCAACAAAGGTCCCGGGGGGGGTGTCGCCCTTGTCAACTTCTCGGCTTCGTATGGGAAGATCACGGGTGCGACACAGAACGTCCCCATCTCACCCTTCGCTAGTAATGTCCCAGTGAACGCCTACTGGGTCGCCGCTGGCCCAAACAAAGGCCCAGGTAGGGCCGTCATCACGGTAAATGCTACCCTTTCCGGCAGCTTTGCCTCCGCTTCGGACACCCTGACGGTTTTCCCGCGAACGCTCCTCGTGGATGGGACAGGAATCCCACAGGGTTCCTTGAACCCTGTCGACACCTTCACGTTCCTCACCACGGACTTCAGTTCCGCGGCGATCCCGTACAAGGTGCTCGTGGCCCCGCCCAATTCCACGACCGTGACCTTCTCGGGCAAAGGCGCCGCGGCGCTCGACAACTACGATGTCATCGTGTGGGACCTGGGCAACTCCTCGAACACGTGTTTGAGTCCCCAGGATGCCCAGAACCTCTCCCTTGCCATCAGTGCCATGCGGTCCGTGTGGATCCTAGGGGCCGATGCCTTCTCCTGCGGAACTGCGGCCGCCTACAAGAACGCCTTTGGGGTCACTGGTGCGACTGCGCTGACGCCCCCCGTCAACCCGGTCCCGCTCTTCCTGAAGAGCACCATCGTGCCCGTGGCGGGGATCACCACTCCGAACCTCTACTTGGGGGCAAGCACCTCCCTGACCTCGATCACCCTCAAGGCCGGCGCCTCGGATTACCTCTGTCTCACCGGCAGCGCTTGTCCTACTGTCGTTGCATCGGCCTACAACAACTCACGGGCCCAAGGGAATGCCTTTGCCATGCCCTTTGACCTTGCCACCGTCTCGGAGGCCGTACCCTTCAGTGGCGCCGTCACCACTTCCACCGGACAGCAAGCGTCCATCGTCTATGATGTGTTTGATTGGCTTGCGAACTTCACCACCGCGGGAACGCCCCCGACCAACTCCCGCTTCTCCGACGACTGGGCTGTGAGCCAGGTTGTCGTGACCCCGACCTCCGTCTCGTACCAGACCCCCACCGACGTGAACCTGACCCTTCGGAACAACGGACCGTACAGTACCTCGCTCACCGCCACGCTCCTCGTCAATGGCATCCCCTATCCCCAGGGACAACCGGAGACTATCCAACTGACACCGTCACCTCTGGGTGGATCCGTCAGTGGTACCATCACCTGGCTCCCGGCCGTTATCGGGTATGCGACCGTGGGCGTGGAGATATCACCCCCGGCGAACGATTCGGACCCCGGGAACAACATCCTCTATAGTTCGCTCTTCAACGTCGGGATCTACGTGCATTACAGCGTGCTCCTCGTGGACAACACTTTACACGTTGACAAGAGCCTTGGTTTGCCCGACGACACACCCACCGTGCTGAACGCGCTTTTGGCGGCGGGTTTCCCGAACTCCACCATCACCCAGACCGTTCTGGGAACGTCCACCACCGCCTGTGGCGTGGTCAACGCTACCTTGAGTGAGTTCAACCTCATCGTGTGGAACGATGGGGAGAACGTGAACACCTCGGGCGTCGCTGGTTGCCCCCTTGACAACGCCAATGCGAACGCCCTCGAGACGTTCCTCGGGAACGGAGGGGCCCGGAGCGCCCTCCTCTTCCTTGGCCCCGGCATCCTCACCGACACCGCCAACGCCGTGGTCGGGACGTTCGCCCAGAACTACCTCGGTTTCACCGTCCCAGCCACCGTGACCCAAGTCACCACAACCGCCCGGCTCTACGGGGCGACGGGCGACATGGTCGGTGATGGGTTGGTACTTCCGTACGTGGCGGGAGGTACGAACGACACGTACTGCCAGCTCACCGGTATAAGCTCCAACGTCGTCTCCTCCCCCACGCTATACTTCAATGCCCAAGACTTCTGGAACCCACCGAAGTCCTGCGGCATCGCTGCCTCCGACACTTACTCGACAACGGCTGCTTGGCACAGCGCCTATTGGGCCTTCGATGCTGCCACGGCGTCCAACGCCCAACCAAGCCTCCTCAACTACTCGCTGCTTACTCTCCGGTCCGCGACCTTCTTCGGCCGGCTACTCCCCGGTACCGATGCCGTGATCGGACCCCCGGACGTCACCTTCGCCACGACCGTGGCCCCTTGGACCAACTTCGACGGGATGAACCCTGAGATCGACCAGCAGTACCTCATCCGGGCGAACGTGACCAACCTCGGCGGGGGGACGGCCGCAGACGTGGGGGTCAGCGTCTACGATGGTGTACACATCCTCGGATCGCAGACCCTCACGATTGGCGGGTCCTCGAGCGGTCCCCAGGGCAACACCTCCCTCGCCCAGGGCCAGATCTCCATCCCCTGGACCCCGCTCTACGCCGGCCTCAACCCGATCACCGTGGAACTCACCTCGGGGGTCTCGGGCAACATCATCCCCGGGGCCGCGACCACCGCCACCTGGAACGTCAATGTGTACTTCTTCTACGACCCGACCACGAGCAACGCTCACCAATGGACCCACGATGACCTCGCCCTTTGGCAGGACCCCGAGAATCCGATGGACCTCAACTGCATG
>JAKBKR010000212.1 GCA_021832495.1 bacterium
ACCTCGGTCAGCACCGGAAGGTTTCCCAGGGTGACCAACCCCAGTCCCACATGGAGCTTGTCGTAGCGCTTCTGTTTCGAGTGGGCCCGCTTGAGGTAATGACCCTCCTCGTGATATGCGAAAAAATTGGTGGTGTCAAAGAGCATCCACCGGGGGTCGATGCCCTGCGTCCATAGGGTCTTGAAGACGTGGGTCTCGATTCGGTGAGTGACGGCGCGGGAGAGGAGCCCCTCCCCCCGCTGCGCTCCTTCCCCCGCTCCATAGAGCCGCTTGAGGTAGCGACGGATGGTGCGGCTGGAGGGGTGACCAGTAGCGGGAAGGATCAGGGGCAGGGCGGACTCGGAGATCCACTCGGCCATCCCCTCCCGACTGAGCGGTCGCTCGACACGTGCGGCCATCTGGAGGAAGAGGATATGCTCCACAGAGTAGCCGTCGAAGAGGCCCCGGGGAGCGTGGCGGGACAGGGCCTCGAGGAGACCGGTCGCCTGTGCGGCATGGACGAGGGCGGCGAGCTTTCCAAACTCGAAGGATTTGAGGGGTTTTCCCGGGGTAGCGGGTGTTGCGAGGGCCCTTGGGAGTGCGGCGCTTCTCGACGGCGTAGAGGTAGCGGCGCCCATTGTTGGCGTGGTACTCGAAGGCCCAACTCATAGCAACGACTGTAAGCCGGAATACAACGAGGTATATAGCGCGATCGGTGGCAGGGTGGGGCGGGTTAACGCCGAAGCGGGGGTAGGAGATGTTTACCTCGTCCACCCTGCGTGGCAGCTGTCGTAACACAATAGCAACTACCGCATTTCACGCCGAAAATCCGGTTCGGCTGTCCAAGTACGGCTGAACCCCGAGTCCCCGACCACCGCACGGTGGGGAAGCTTCAACGCACGGGCCCGGTCCAGGAACTCCAGCCCGATCTGCCATTTCGTTCGAAAGGCCACCTCTTCCGGAATGTGAGCGCGCTCTCGTCGCTTCGGATCCTCCACCCACTCCTGGGGAAGATAGAGTTCCATGCCGAGGAGGAACGTGGAGAGGTTCGGGTAGAAGGTGAAGTCCGGAAGGACATACTGCAAGCTCACGGCATCTTGGCCATTGGCCACCTTCCCCAAGACGCCCATGTACTGGTGGCCCACCCCCACCGAGACTCGACCCTGTTTGGGAATCCCTGTGTCATCCAAGGCCAGAACTCCTTGGGGGGAGGCAAAGGTCCGACCCAGAATCTGCGCCATGCGGATTTGGACGTCCCGATAATCCCACGGGGAGTAGGTCGCGAAATGACGGAGGCGGTGCTCGGGAATACCCGGGAGCTTCTCGGCCATGTTCTCCATGCTCTTGCGTTCCTCGCTGGGTAGGAGGAGGGTGGTGAAGTATACGACCCCATTCCTCTGAGTATCTCGCCCTCGGGTGCCCGTGTCGAACAAGTCGTCGAACTGACGGAAGTAATCGGTGGCCTGGGGAATCCAAAATCCTGGATTGGGCCTCGGGGGCACAGGTGGAGACATGGTGGACCGTTTCTCCCGCCCCTTCTTGAAGAGGGAGTTTCCAGGTGCTGTGTGGTGATTGGTTGATGACTCCCCTGACAGAGACTCTTCACCAATAGCCACGCGCACCCAAATACCTTCGTACCGCCACCCCATACACTCTGGGTCGGATCTTCCTCGCCAACAACGCCAACACCATGTTCCTCAGCCCCCGCCCCCAATGCGCCCATTTCCGTTTGCATCGGTCGGCGACCATCCCCATCACCCGTTCAATCCCGTTGGAAGTAGCGGGCATCCAGAGATCCCCTCCGACCTCCGCAAAGACCACCAGGGCTCTCATCTCCCTCAGTACGAACCGTCCGGACTGCGGACACCCTCCCTTCACCAACCGTTCTCCCAGAGCCCCCAGTTCCATCAGGGTCTCCCTCACCCGCACGGTGATCGCCACCCCGTTCCCATCCCTCCGGTGACAGTCGACCGAGTGGCGCAGGTGGGCCAACACCCCCCGGAGCGGGGTGACCAGGGTCTCCCTCTCACTCAGGCTCACCCCCTCCTGTCCAAGGAGATCAATCAAGTGACGCAGGAAGTGGAGGTGGCAGAGTTGCTGTCGCTCGGCCCCCAACGCCCGTAACCCCGGGGCATCATCCGTGGTCAACCGTCGGACCTCCGCCCCTTTCAGCGAAGCCCCGGGTCGGTCATCCACCCGCACCCCCACCAGTTGGACCCGATGGTCCTGTCCTTGGACGATCCCTACCTCCACCTCATGTTGCTCCCGCCTTCGTCGCCCTCGCACGAAGGTCGAGTCCGTGGAATGACAGGACCCCCGCTCCTCTTCCGCGGGAGAGGGAGGGGCACGCCGAAGGGTTGCCTCGATCACCTGGGCGAACTCTTGGAGGAAGTCCCAGATCGTGCGTCGGGGGATCCGGAGCCCCATCCGCTCCAGTGCCTGGGAGGCCTCCCCGTAGGATGTGCGGGTGGCCAGCTCCGCCGCACAGAGGCGGAGCTCAGGGGTATACCGTTTCCTCTGGATCCCTAGGGCCCCAAGGAGCGGAGCAAAGGTCCGACCCGAAAGGCGGTCGCGGACCCGACAGATGCGAGGGTAGACGGTCCCGATCCTCGTGATCAAGGTGCGGGTCCGGGACCCCCAGCGCACGAAACGCCGTCTTCCATCCCCGAGTTCCTCTCGGCACAGGTCGTCCAAGATTCGGGTTTGAGAGGCTTCCAGCACCTCCTCCAAGGCCCGGGTTCCCAGATATTCGGCTTCCGACAGTAGGCTCCCAAAGTCTAATCTCCATAGCGTATCTGCTTCCATTCGCCTCTCCTCCTTGTGGGTTCTTTCTGGTCCCCACCAGGGGAGAGGTTCCCCCCATCATCAACCAATCTTCACACACCACTAGTTTCCACTGGAAGCGCTTTCCCGGGACCAAATCTATAAGTCTCGGAGTAGTACTAGGTGGTTGGTTGATGAGCCCTGGGCCCTCCTAAAGCAAGCTCAATTGAGCAATAACACCAACCACCCACAGAAGGATGGTTGGGGAGTTGCTTGGTATGGACCAGAAGGCGCAGCGGCGAAACTCAACAAGAAACCCGTCTTCGATACCGTGCAGGAATTCCGAGTTGCTGTGGCGAGTGCACATGGTCCGATTGTCATCGCTCACATCCGGGAGAAGTCTGGATCCTTGCCACCCAAAGAGAAGGACGCACAGCCCTTCGTGCTGGGGGGCACAATCTTTCCCCACAACGGGACAGTTCGCAAGAAGGATAGGGTGAAAGATGCACTCTTGCCAGGGGTATGCCTTCAGGGCGACAATGACTCGGAAGTATTCTTTCGGATACTACAAATGAACATTAGTAGAGTAAGGGACCCCATAGTTGCGTATCAAAACTCCGTCCGGCAAATCCGGTCGAACTGGCCGAAGTACAAGGGGGCTGAGAACCGTCCCCCACACAGCGCGCTAAACGTCCTGTTCTCGCCGTCAGCAAACGACCTTTACGCTTTCTGCCTGTTCGGGCCAAGTGATGATGTGGACATCCGAGGAGAAAGAAAGAAACGCTTCACGGACAATACAGAGCGTTTCTACGAGATGGCTTACCTGGCATCCGACAAGGAGGTTGTGATCGCTAGCGAACCTTTGAATGATCAGATTGCTTGGAAACCTCTCAAGAACGGGTTCTCTCTCCACGCCTGGCGCGATGGGGACTCTGTCACTTGTGGTCCGCCAATAGAAATGGGCCTTCCTACCATATTGTCGGCCTAACCAAGTGGGTAGGCGGCTGCTAGTCCGGGCAGTGCACACTTAATTAGCCACATAGCTCATCGGGAGACAATGGCCAAGTCGGACGCTCCGAAGGCAGAACCCGAGGGTGGGACCAACTCACTGGTCTTGAAACCACGAGAGTCTGCCAAGCTAGTTTGGAACTCAAAACCCCGCAGGGCCCCTAACCCGCGAGACCTCGAGTTTCAACCCGCAGAGGTAGTGTTTCCTAATCGTGCTGCGGGCCAGACCGAACAACTTGTACCTCGCACACCTGAAGGAGAAGTAGATGACAGTAGGCTGAATCGCCTGATTTGGGGAGACAACTTGCTGACCATGCAAGCCCTCCTTTCTCAAGGTTATGAGGGTAAAATCGACCTAGTGTATATCGACCCTCCCTTTCTAACGAGCGAAGACTACCATTACAATCTACGGCTGGCAGGCTATGGGGACATAGTCAAACTGCCGACCCTCTTGGAAAGGCTTGCCTACCGTGACACTTGGGACGAAGGCATCGACTCGTATCTTGACATGCTGTACCCGAGATTACAGCTGATTCGAAGGCTCCTTTCTGACCGCGGTAGTCTTTACCTGCACATTGGATCAAACATCCAACACAACGTGAGGTCTCTAATGGACGAAGTCTTCGGCAAGACTGCATACGTCAATGAGGTAATCTGGAAGCGAACTAGCGCGCACAATGACCCAGGGAAATTCGGGAAAATCCATGACATTCTCTTCTTCTACGCGAAATCTGGCAACTACATCTGGAACCCACAGTATGGTGAATTCGATGAGGAGTACATCCAGTCGTTCT
>JAKBKR010000213.1 GCA_021832495.1 bacterium
ACGGGGGACATCCCAGTAGCCCGCGGAGACCGCGGCATGGAAGAGCTGGTTCTCTTGGGGGGCGAACAGATGGGCGGGGATGTCGAGGAAGGCGTTCCGCATCGATGTGACCACCATATTGGGGAACTGCTTGCGCACCTGGAGGATCAAGGTGCGTACCTTGGGCGCCTCCGCGGCGATCAAGAGGGTGAGCACCCCATCTCGTACGTGGATAGGAAAGCTCGGAACGAGCGAGACACATGAGCTGATGGTGATCGCACTGTGTTCGGGCCGACGGGCCTTGACGAGGATGATGGCGGTGGGGCCTGTGCGCCCGAGGAATTCGTAGGAGACCACGTCCGGGGAGCTCCGAATGGACACAAGGACCTCTTCGAGCACCGAAGGGGCCATGACCCGAAGGAGCAGCAGGACCTCCGTCGGTGTTGCGAGGTAACTGGAGATGGCGATGACGATCCCAGGGAAGGTGCGGGTCACCGTCGCACAGAATCCTTGCCCGGGAGCGAGCGGGATCTTCATCCGGCAGACCAAAGGGGGACCACGATCCCCTTCCTTTGTTTCGTTCAAATCCCACCTTCCTCTTGTCGATGACGAGGTATCGGGCTATACCGTGGTACCTCACCGAGGGACGAGTTCCATAGGATAAACGGTGCAGGACGTATTTGGCATTTGTGGACAACGTCCACTGACCTCGTCTGCCTTCGCAGAGGGGGGGTGTGGGGGGTTCTGCCACGCCCATCTTTGGCATAGCAGGATTCATCAGCAATGGCTATATGGCGACCACATCTCGACGGGTTCGGTTTCGGTCGATGACGAACAACCGTTCCGTCCGATTGGGCGGCAGGGGGTTTGGAGCGAAGTATGGTCGATGGGTGGTTCTCGGGCTGTCCCTCGGCATGGTGCTTACGTCGTTCTCCCTCGGTTTGACGGTTTCCGGTGCACCCATCCGGGATGCCCCGCAGCGCGTCAGCGTTGGTATCGTTGGGCCAGATGCCTTTCCCCCGATGCATCCCCGGATCATCCCCCACGCTGTTTCTGGCTCATCGGCAAGTTATGGGGCGGTGATCAACCCCACAGGGGGGTATAGCAGTGAGCCGGCGCCGATGGGGATCGCCGACTTCGGGGTGACTTCCGGAGGCACGGCCTACACCTATGGCACTCCCGCGTTTCTCGGAAAGTATGCCTGGACCGCAGAGAACTACGGTGGGTCGGGCAGTCAGTTCACGGTTCAGCTAAATGTCGTGCTGCGCTTCGTGGATTCCGGGACAACTTATGCCTTCTGGATCCAGGACGTCGCCGAACCCACTGACGACGGTTCCAACACGCTCTCCATGAGCTACATCGACAATGTGTGGAGCTTTTCGAGCAGCAGTTTCACCCTGACCTCCTCGGACATTTCCGGGAACGGCACGGTGGCATCCGCGGGTTCGTCCGGGAACTACTACTATGATGTGGCCGCTGGCTCGCTCCCAGGGGAGAGCACGACGATCCCGGCCCCGGGCAGTTTCGAACTTCTCGTCCGGTCCTACACCTCTACCGGAGGGGAACCGGAGGTCTCGTTCGAGTATGCCGACCCGGGGACGGCAGGTCACTTCGTGACCTATGACAATGTCGTGTTCAAATTTGCGACGGCAGTCTCCTCGGACAACGGATTCACGGTTGACGGCACGCAGTACACCCCCTTGGGGACCCCTCTCACATACAGTGCAGAGCTGGACCAAGGTGGTCCGGGAAACGGTGCGTCAACCGCCATCGCCAACGCCACAAAGGCCGACATGTCCATCTATTGGTTCAACGGGGACAACTTCGAGTCCACCCCCGGCGCCTGGAACTTCGGGGGGGACACGGGAGAAACCGTGTCGAACGTCCAATCGATCGGATCATGGAGCAAGGATGGTTCGCTCCGAACGGTCCAGATCGATGGGACGGCCAAGGATGCGACTCCGGGAATCGCCTACAACCCGAGCCAAGTGGGGTCGGTCAACGTGAGTGCATCCTGTTCCATCACGGATGGATACGTGGCGGCCGGGGCGACCCGATGGTACTTCAATGGGACATGGGCAGCCCTCACACTGGAGCCGGGCACCTATCACTTCTGGGCCAATGATTCGAGCACCTCGGACGACCTCGGATCGGTCACGGTGACCGCGGGGGGTAAGACCCCGGTGACCGCATCGACGATCTGCGGGGGAGGCGGTGGGGGCCTGAGCACTTCGGTTCCCGTCCCATCTCCGACGTCGGTGGATGTCGGTCAACCCGTGACCTTCTCCACGACTCCATCCGGAGGTTCGGGCACGTACTCTACGTACACCTGGAGCGCCTCCAATGCGAGCCTAGGCTGCACGCTTGCCAATGCGGCATCGATCACGTGCGTTCCCGCGGCACCGGGTTCGAGCTATACGGTGTCGGTTTCGGTGACGGATTCTTCCGGAACCAAATCCGCGGTGCAAACTTCGGCGCCGTTCACGGTCCTGCCCCGACCTACTGTCACTGCCCCCATCCCATCGATCACTTCCTTGGAGGTGGGACAGAGCGTGACATTCACGACCACCGCCTCGGGAGGTACAGGGACTTTCCCTTCGTACACTTGGTCTTCCTCGGGTCCCGGTCTGGGATGTGCGGCTAGCACCACGCCGAGCATAACCTGCACCCCGACGACCGCAGGCTCGTACACCGCATCGGTCACGGTCACGGACTCGAACGGGGGCGTCTCTCCCGTGGCGACGTCGTCTTCGGTCACAGTGAATCCTGGTCCAGCGGTCACACCTCCCTTGGCGAATCCTTCTTCCATCACACTAGGTCAGAGCGTCACGTTCTCTACGGCCGCAAGCGGTGGAAGCGGCACGTACTCAACGTTCGCTTGGACCGAGTCGGCGTCTTCCCTCGGCTGTTCGCTCGCCAATGCGGCCACGATCACCTGCACGCCGACGAGTGTGGGGAGCTACACGGTGACGGTGTCCGTGACAGATTCGAACGGGATACAATCTCCTGCCCAGACGTCCCCAACCTTCACCGTCACGAGCATCCCGACCGTAACAAGCCCGGTCGCCAGCCCATCGGAGGGGGAGGTCGGTCTGACGACCGTATTCTCGACGACTGCCAGCGGGGGCAGCGGGACGTACTCAACCTACACATGGACTCCCTCGTCGAACGCGCTCGGTTGTGCCTCGACCACGGCGGCGAGCATCTCCTGCACCCCGACGGCGGCAGGCAGCGATTATACCATCTCGGTCCGGGTCACGGATTCGAACGGGGCCACCTCCGTGGATGCGACATCGGCGACCTTCACGGTCGTTGCGCAGGTCACCACAACGGCTCCATCGGCGTCGGCAACGGAGGTGGAACTGAGCCAGTCGGTTACCTTCACGACCACCGCTTCCGGAGGCAGCGGAACGTACACGAATTACGCATGGTCCGCCTCGGCTGCCGGTCTCGGGTGTGCCTTTGGGAACTCGGCCTCCATCACCTGTTCCCCGACGGCGATCGGAAGCACCTATTGGGTGGCGGTCGAGGTGACGGATTCTCTGGGCGGCCATTCGGCGAAGGTCCATTCCGCCAACTTCATGGTGGTGGGGGCCCCCTCCGTGACTTCGTTCGCGGCTTCGCCCTCGACCATACTTCAGGGCCAGTCCGCAACTCTGGAGGTGGTGGTGGCCGGAGGGGTCGGGCCGTTCACGTATGGATATGTGGGCCTCCCCCCGGGGTGCATGAGTTCCAACACCGCTAGCCTGTCCTGCACTCCTGCAACGAGTGGGAACTTCACGATCACGGTGACGGTCACGGACGGAGCGGGGAAGACCGCCAGTGCTTCAACTCGACTCTCGGTAACCGCCGCTGTTTCGAATTCTTCGCCCCTCGGGGCCGGTCTTCCAGAGATCTTCCTCATCCTAATCGTGGCGGCCGTAATTGCGGTCGCTATCCTAGCGATCGTGGTCCGGCGGCGGCGGTTGAGGAAGGACGCACCGGCACCCCCTCCATTTTCTCCCGGTCCCTTCAGAGCCCCTCCCCCTGCGGCACCTCCCTCAGGATTGTCGCAAGGAACGAGGGCCCAAGTACCCCCGTCGGGATCCTTCCCTCCGGCACCTCCGCCACCCCCACCCGGCCCGCAGTGAACGGACCTCGTCGCTAACCAGGGGGATGGCCATACCGGCTCTGCCGAGTGTGAAAATAGAGCGTGAATGGCCCAACGCTCGGTCGACTTCCGCCCGGTCCTAGCCATGGCGGTGGGGCGGGGCGATTCCGCATCGAGATAAGTGGTCCAATCGTTAGACCTTTCTCTCGCCAGGGCCGATGGAGACGGTGTGCCCGTTATCGGGACCTAAGTCCGAACGAAAAGAGCAGCATGCTCGCGGTGATGGCTGCTGCGAGGAAGAATGTCAGGGTCCAACCGTAGGCGGTTCCGACACCATCGAAGACGAAAATGAGGACCGAGCCGCCGATCTGGGAGAACTCCCAGACCAAGGCATTCGCCGCTCCCTCAGCCGAGGGGCTCACGCTGCGGGCGGAGAGTTCCAGACCCAGCGGAAGGGCGGAC
>JAKBKR010000214.1 GCA_021832495.1 bacterium
ATGGCTGCGATGGCATTCTTGGCTACGCAGCCTTCAGGTCCCGTTCTGGTGGCCCCGGGTAGTGCAGCGCAGTTTTTGCCTGCCTACACTCCCGATCCATTGATCTTTCCGCTCACTGGCATTGGTGGTGCCATAGGATTCCTAGCGGGAAATGTCGGGGGCCCGGTGGCGGTGCCATTTGAGGGTCCCGCAACGAACACCATCTACCAATCCGTGGTGCTCCAACTGATCGAGGGGAACCTTAGCGCTAGGTTTCCCCAACAACTCACCACACTTAGCGTGCGATATATCTTCGTAACCGGTGAATCCTCCACTTTGTTCCCATCCTTCCAAGTGGGTCCACTACTTTCGGACCCCTCCCAGTACAAGCTCTTGTTCACCCAGCAAGATGCCTACGTCTTTGGATTCGAGGGGGTCTCTAGCCTTTCATAGACTTCGAGAATCTGACGACCGACACTGGTGAGGGAAAGTCTCTCCTCGGCGGTTGCCCGTGCTTTGCGGCCCAGCGAGGTCCTCCGAGTTGGGTCATTGGCCAGTGCCACGACAGCGTCTGCCGCCAGGGAAGCCGTGTCGGCGATCACGCCACCTCTCTCCCCTTCACGACCCAAGTAATACTCGCTCACGGGGAGTCGCAATGTGACCGTGGGGAGGCCCGCTGCCATGTACGCGGGGATTTTGCCATTCGCCTCCTCCTCGGGTCCGTGCTTCCAAGTGAGTGCTATGTCCGCGCCGTTGAGCGCCTCAGGGAGAAGTTCGTAGTGGATGGGTCCCGGCATCTTGATCCGTTCTTCAAGTCCGGACCGACGTACCTTGGTTGCGTATTCCCTAAGGTTGTGTAATTGAGTCGGCGTGCCGTATAGGAGGAAACGGAGTCGTGGGCAGTACTCTATCATCCTGGGGGCAAGGGCGATCACGTCATCGATTCCCTGCTCCGGGGAGAGTCCACCCGCATAGATGGCAATCACATCGGACTCAGAGAATCCCAGCTTGGCCCTCCACCTTCCTCGACGGTCTTGGTCCCGATCGCGTCCAAGAGGGAAGTCTTCGAGCGCGACCCCGTCCGCAATCAGATGGAGCCGATCCAATGGTACGTGACCTCTAGACTGAAGGATTCGGTACATCCCAGGGGAACTCACGATCACCTGTGCCGCCGAACGCTCCAAGGCCCCCTCCAAACGTCGAATGATTGTTCCCCCAAGGCGAGATTGCACGAACCTGAAGGTTCGCCCAAGTTCTTCTGACAATGACCCTTGAAGGTCAAGGACGAACGGTCTGCCGGTGAGCTTGCGATGCAAGTATCCGAGGCAGGCTCCCTCATGCAAGAACACATGGAGAACTTCATCCGGGCGAATTCCCCGTGTGAGCATCAAGCGGAGGAGTTCAAGGTCGTATTGTGGACGGAGTGGATGAAAGCCAATCCCCATAACTCGGGAAGAACGCCGCGGACGCAACGTCTCGATACCGGGCCAATCCCTGCCCGATGGATAGGTGAAAACCCGAACCCCTACCCCCAGCGAGCGAAGCCCCCGCACTTCAGCCAAAATGCGTGTGCTCGCACCTCCTTCAGTGTAGAAGGGCGTCGGTGCGAGGAATGTAACGGATACGTCACTGGGGTTCATAGATTACCTTCCTAAAGGATCCTTTCCGGGGTATCTTCCCCGTGGTGGGGGATTGAAAAGGCTCCACATGTACTTCGACCTCGGAAAGGTAACCCCGAAGTGTTCCCCGGGGCCCACTCTGAGCTTCGAGAACCCAAGGAATCCACGCGCTCACCTTGTACGTGATCGGCTCACAAGGAACAGCCCGGCGTAACCTCCACCTAGCGTGATGACAGTAGCGTCCACCACGATCCATGAGTAAAGGGCCACGGTCGCATTCAATGATGCGAGTGTTGGTCCGAGCGGGACGGTAAGGGTCAGATTTATGGATCCCATTGGGATTGTCGTCACGAGCACGCCGGGAAGAAATCCACTGCGGTTGACGTTGACTGTGAGCACCTGAGGCCATAGAGTCTCCGTTACCCCGGGAGATAGTTCAACGCCTCCGACAAGGAGCGTGGAGCCAGGAACGGAATCGAGGACAATGTGGCTCGGAGTAGGGATACGGCCAAGCGTGACGGTTCCGTTACACGTGTCCGCGGCCAGGTAAATCCCCCGACGAAGATCGAACGTCACGGATTGTGCACAGCCAACGCCTGCTAGAGTCCCGAGTCTTAAGAAGTTGGTCGCATTGAGGAACAAAACCGATCCCGCGGATGAAGACGTCACGGCTAGGATACCGCTGGAAGCCTCGAGGTAGGATGAGTAGAGACCGGGGGCAAAGGTGACATCGGATAGGATGGCCCCGGTTGCGCTGGAAACTCGATAAATGTGGCCTTCCCACCATGTCAGAAGGAGTTGACCTGCATAGTATGTTATGGAAAAGGGTGGGAAGGAAAAGTTGAACCGGGAGATTAGATGTCCATTCGATCCATTCAAGGCTGCCACAAAGTTCCCACCTGCGGATGCGACGTACACATCTTGGTCCGTTGTATCTACTGTGATTCCAGTGAGTGTGGGGCCCACATACACGTTCCAAATCTCGTGCCACGTTCCGTTCTGAGTGTCGAACCTGAAAGCACTGACGTTCCCGCTTGTCCGCAGACTTACAAAGACTGTCTCGGTCGTTGGGTCTTCGGCGAAGCCGCTGGGACCACTTCCGACCTCAACGACTTGGGCGGGGCCGGCCCCACCCGGAATGATTGATGCGTAGGGGGTGCGGGAGCTTCCAACCCAGAGATTACCACCGAGCCATGCCACTGACTGGGCGCCTACGATCCCCTTCGGCGTTAAGGTCGATTCGCTGCCATCCCCTCTCAATACGGTGATGTTCGAACTGTCCAGGCTCGCAACGTAAGCTGTCCCGTTGAGTGAATCGTAGGCGATGTCAACGGGGACGGAAAGGTTCCTTGCGGTTGTCAGAGGCTGGGCGAGAAGGAGGGGAGGTGGACCGCGGGCGTAAATGACGACCTCATCCGAAGATCTCGGGTTCCCAAAGGTCGCTATGGGGTGGAACTGGGTGTGAAAGTACCATGCCAGCAGTTCAGAGTAGCCGAGTGCGAGTTGTGTGTGCACCCCATCGACCATACCTTCTAGCGGAGTCGTGTTCCACACGTTGAGCAATTGTTGTATCGTGGGCGCTAGTCCGGGTGGGGCGCTGGGGTAGGGGGAACCATTGAGCGGGCCTCGAACCTTGAGGTAATGAATATAAGGGCCTGAGTCAACGGAGATCGAAGGTACGTTCACGTGTCCTGCTTGCGCCAGAAAATCCTCATCAAAACTGAAGAGGGCATCGCTTGAATTGAAGTGGGTTTCGAGGAACCGAGCGACTTCGGCGACCATTGAGGGGGAGTACGTTCTCTGGATCGAGATGTGAGAGGTCACGTTGGACAATCCAGGCTCATTGTATGGATTGGTAGGACCGAAGACCCAATACCCGGCCAAGGCACTTACCACTATCACTCCCGACCATCCTACTGCGGATACCATGAAGAGTACCTTTGTGGAGCGAGATCGCAAGACCCTGGGACTCTGGCGAAGGGATAGGGATTCCTGCGGGGTTCTGGCAGGAAGAACAAACAGAGTCCTAGCCCACCATGCGAATCCCACAGCTAGGGGAGCGGCCATATCTGGCAAGTACGTTGCAAAGGCTTCTCCCCGAGCACTGAAATCCGCAAGCTCTGACAGCGCTGCCCACGCTAACAATCCCAGGAATAGGCCCTGGGAGGCCACGGGGGAATGCCCTCTGGGCACAAAGAACTCAGACATCATGAGGATCATCCAGAATAGAGCCACCGCGAAAAGTAAGGGAACCACCATTGCGAATTGATTTTCGGCCACACCCCACTGGGCTAGGGTTGGATAGTAGGCCAGCCCCAATGCGACTGGGATTGAGCAGAGTCCCATCAGGACTAGGCGAGTTCTCAGACTCTCTCCCCACCGGGTCAACAGGATGATGGGGACGAGCATCAGCGCCGACCCAACGATGGCACCGTAGCCAAAGATCTCAAGTCGAACCGGAAGGGGGGATGAAGTCTCCCCTATCGCCAAATTCCCGGTCCATAACTCCGTGATCGTCCACGAAATGCTCGTCCGGAGCGTGACGTACAACACGACGATTCCCGCGGTGAAGACGAGCGGAATAAGGAATCGGGCCGATTCCCATAGCCGTTGTCTCCAAGGGGTAACGCGGACGGCAGCGACGACCGCAAACCCGAGGCCAACCACGACGAGACTCCTTCGGGAAAGAATGGCAAGGGCAAGCGCGATTCCAGCCAACGGGAGGTTCCAAGTCCGGGGATTCCATTGGTCTCGGAGCAGAAAGAAAAGACTGAGAGCAACGAACGTGGCCCCGAGAGGTTCCTCGTATACGACTGTAGTATAGTACATCATGAACGGGGTCAAAAGGTAAGCCCCAGCGGCCAGTATGCCGATGACCTTTCCATCGGGAGAGATTGTTCGTCGGCAAAGGGTGTAGAGCAGTCCTGCAGAT